>JAOUEU010000393.1 GCA_029858555.1 Candidatus Zixiibacteriota bacterium | reverse complement strand
GGCAACTTTCACGCGAACTTGAAGCACCCGTGGAGCCTTGTCGGCAAACTCCGGATATACTGGGGCGTAAGGTTCACGCGTCACCTTCACTTCGTTGGAAACGTCACCGGTCAGGTCAATAACCTCGATGGCGACACCCGTATCGTCAAAGACGTAAGTATTCCCGGCAGCCACTTCGGACTCTATGTCTTCGATGGCCTGAGACGATGGTGGGTAGGGAAAGCGGAAGGCGCGATAGCTTTCGACATCCGGATGGTCAAAGTAAATCTCAAAGACCTTCCTGTCGTCAGGTGACACTTCCGTACAGGTTGGAATTGGGCGAAAATTGGCGCTGGCGCCGCCCCAGCCGATAAAGGTGTTGCCGTTGGGCAGCCGTTTGGCATTGCCGCGGTGCCAGGCAGGAACGGATGGTACCGGTTTGTACGTCCAGACATGCGTGGCGATTTTGTTTGGTTCATCTATTGCATATTCGTGCACCTGCGATGAGGAGCCTTTCCGACTTCCATTGTCATAATTCATGACATTACCGTTTGCCAGCCGATGAAATCCGTGACCACCGATATGACTGTAATCCGCACCCGGACCGACGAACGTGAACTCGTTTTCACTGCCGCCCAGATTGTAGATAATCTCACCTGTTTGGCGATTGAGCTTTCGGATTCCGCTGGTGAAGAGCTGACCGTCGAAGTCCTGGTTAATTACATTGAAATGAAATGCGTTGATGACGGCCCTCGTTGAACTTATGTTGCCCTCGAAAGGGTAGTAGTCCCATGTGCGCCATTGGAAAACCACGTTTCTGTTGTCTTTGTTGCCATCCAGTTCCTGAACGATTGCGCCGGAGACGATGGCCCCGGGATGGCCGCCATCCACAATCTGGCTCATGTCTACCTCGCTCATATAGTAGCCGATGAGTAGAGCATGGCCGTTGGGCAGCATCTGGAAATCGTGGCCCTCGGCCACATAGCCGTTGCCCGCTTCAATTACCTCGACCTCGTTGAAGTTCTCATCCAGTATCACGTGGACGACATCACCTCCGCCGGTCCAGCTGTGAGGTTCAATGAATGCGGCGTAATGTAGATGGCCGTTCGGCAGTACCTTAAAGTCATAGATTTCGTCGTCGTTTGCCTCCTTGTACCAAAGAATATTACCGTCGTTATCAACGATCATCACATAGTAACCTATACCCTCAACTTCGGCAGCCACGGCGAGAAAAGTATAGCCGTCTGCTATTACGTTGGCGTCGTAGATGTGCGTGGTAACGGTTGGAAAATTCGCCGGCAGTGACCCATGCGCATTACTGTGCACAAGTCCAAGAAATGACACAATGACCGCACAAATAATGATAATCTTCTTAATGTTCATTTTCACACCTCTCTTTCTTCAATTACTGACTAAACAAAACAATTTGATTACCGAACAAACGGTTGGAATCTCCAAAAAACGAGTTTTCATTTTTCATAAACAGCTCCCTGTCAGGGGCATGATGCTCCTGTCCAGTAGTTTTGAGCAAAAATCGCCAAGTCATTAAAGTCTATCTTACCATTTTCGTACAGGTCCGCTATGAGCCCGCTCTGCTCTTCGAGCCACTCGCCCGTCAATACAGCTAAATCATCGAGCCGGACACAGCCGTCACAGTCGAAGTCACCGGTTGGTATATCGATGCTGAAGGTGTCGTCACTGTCATCGAACAGGGCGCCATTGGTCGAGCTTTTGACCTTGATGGAATAATCGCAGCCCGGTTCAAGGGCCAGACCGACTTCCCATTCATAAGCTCTATCACTTGGGACTGTCCCAATAGTCTCAACCAGCGCCTCGTCCTTATAGAGTTCGATCACCACGTCTTCCGCAATATTGTCATTCCACTTGATGAAATAATCCAGGCCGCGCCGCCAATTTTCACCGCCGTTGGGCGCGGTCACCTCGACCATCGGCGGGACCGTCGCAAATGAACCGGTGGACCACTCGCTATCGCCGCCGTCATTCGTAATTTTTGCGCGCCAGTAGTAAGTCGTATTGGGATTGGCCGATGACCAGGTATAGCGGGACTCGGTCATCCAGGACTGATTCACCACCAGGGACGTGAAGTCCTCATCCGTCGCCACCTGGAGATGATTCCAACGGGCAAAGCCCTTCGGCGACCAGGAAAGTGAGATGGGCAGCTCCTGATTGACCGAATACACCGTATTCGGCTCGGCCTTCGGGGGAGCGATAACC
>JAOUEU010000004.1 GCA_029858555.1 Candidatus Zixiibacteriota bacterium | reverse complement strand
CCGGATCAGGACATAATCGAGTATCGCTCGCTCCTCCGAGAAGTAGGCGTCCTTGTGCTGGTCATAGTAGTCGAGCAGATCATCTTCGCTTGGTTCAGGAAGGTCCCGGCGGTACTTGTTTTGCGAAACGGCCACGACGCCGATCTTGATTTTTTCCTGGTCGGCAAAGAAGGCGTCCCGAACTTCGGCTTCGGTGATATAGGCCGTCTGGACAACCATTTCCTGAAGTTTGAGCTTGGCAATATCGCTTCTCACGGCAGGCTCGATGGAATTCCAGAAATTGGCGGCCTGGGGGTCAACCATGGCATTGAGGTATTTCTGATAATCGAATTTACCGTCGGTCTGAAAGAAGGCGGTCTGCTGAAGGTATACCGGAGGGCTGAAACGCAGATACGCATACACATCGTCATCGGTCACCATGATTTCCCTTTGAGCCGCCTGCTGTGTCATCAAGTGGTCCTGCAGCAATTGCCCCCAGGCGGTCTGCTGTAATTCCCTGATTTTGGCGTCGGTCAGCTCATCCTGGGTCTGGGTCACCTCGGACTGGTACAGATTATTATATACTCGCTGATACTCCTGCCAACTGATCTCCTCACCGTTAATTACGGCCGCCAGGTTGGCCGAAGTGTAATTCTGCCGGGAAGATAAACCGGCACCCCACTGAAGGACAATCATGCCGGCAAAAAACACCAGGACTATTATGATGATAGGGAATATCATTCTGCGTAGCGCGTCAAACATTCGTCATTGCTCCTTTACGAGTTTTCCGTAAAATCCGGCCTCAGTTGAGCCTCGCTCAATTCTGCAAGACCCAGAATATAAGCCAATCTGCTGATTTGGCAATATGTACTTATGTATTTTACAAAAATTATTGCCTTTTGGGGCCGATCCTTAATAAACTGGGTAAAACATTATAAACCGGGACCATGCACCATGTTTAGGTTATCGACCAAACCAGCCGCCTTGTTAGCCACTGCCGTTCTTCTGCTTACCGCCGGGTCAGTCGCAGGCCAGGAGTGGCCCATCAAGGAGCAGATAGACCTCTCATCAGGATTCGGCGATTTTCGCCAGGACCATTTTCACGGCGGCATTGACATCAGAACCGGCGGAGAGGAAGGCCTGGAGATTTTCTCTCCCGTCGACGGCCATGTCTGGCGCGTAAAGATGTCCTATGACGGCTATGGCAAAGGTCTGTATATCCGGGGTAAGGACGGTCACATCTACGTCTTCGGGCACCTGTCGCGGTTCGCCGACGAAATCGAGCAGCCGGTCAGAGCCCGGCAGGTTGCCCAGCGGACCTACGCTCAGGATATATACTTCTCCGAGGATTCCCTACAGGTCAGAAAAGGGCAGTTGATCGGTTATACCGGTCAGAGCGGTTACGGTGGGCCGCACCTTCATTTTGAGGAGCGTACCGCCGATAACAGGCCGCTCAACCCGCTTAAGCATGGGCTGAAGTTGAGGGACAAAGTAAAACCGCAGTTCACGCGCATTGGTTTCCAGATGACCGACGACAGTTCCCTGTTTGACAATGGTACCCGCAAGGTTTTTATTGACCTCCCGCTTGGTCGTAAACCCGGCGCGTATCATCTGGACACGACCCTGTATTTCCACCGCCCGGTGGGAGTGCTGGCGGAGTGTTTTGATATGATGCGCCCCGAGGGAATGAAACAGTCTGTTTACAAACTATCTCTCTACTTCGACGGACGCCTGTATTACGAGGCCATCCTCGATACCCTCGATTACGAGACCAGCGATGCGGTGAATCTCGAGTTTGACTACTTGAGTGCCATGGATGACCGCAAGCATGTGCGGCGCCTTTTTGAAAAAGCTGGAAACCGCTTTACCGGCAGCCACGCTGTTAGCGGTGCCAGGGGCGTTTTTGGGCTGGTCGCCGAGAAACCGGGAAAATACGAGGGTAAAATCGTGGCCGAGGATTGTGACGGGAACAAGTCGGAATTGACTTTTGATTTCCTGTGGGGTCCCCCCGGAGACATGGTCGCTTTGGATTCGATGGTGGTGCACTCGTACCGGGACGCCGACTGCTACTTCAGCACCCTCCCGGAAATCAGTGACTTTGATATAGACTCGCTCACGGTCTTCGTGAACCGTGGGGATATGTGGTACCGCGTGGGATCAATCAGTGTCGGCGACAGTGACCAACCGTCGCTAAAGTGCGCGCTTTCCGTGGGAGACGTGGAGAACGCTTTGCTGCGCGTATTTCTTTTTAATCGCGACGGATGCCTGATCCGGGATAACATCTTCAACGGTGTTGCCGAACGGGGTAAGAAAAGGGTTGAGCTGGCTTACGAAATCATCGAAGACGGTTTGCTGGTAACTCTGGACGCTCATGTCAAGCGGGCCTCGCAGACGCGGTTGGAGTTATACTACCGGGACAGTCTCCTTGGCATCGAGTACCCCCGGCTGTTCAACATGCTGCAGTATATCTGTTTTATTCCGCCCAAGAAGGAGTATGCACGCATCGACCGCATAGGTTTCGCCATGTCCGCGGATGCCAGCATGAGCCCGCGAATGAAAGATTCTCTCAACATAATGGTCGTCGGTCTGGAAGATACCGAAGAAATGACGTTCGGGGATCGCTTCAAGCTTACCACGGGAAAGTTGGATTTTCACGAGCCGCGGTTTATCGAAGTGCGCGAAAACTACATCCTCAATAAAGGACCGCTGTTACTGAATTCGGAGCATTACGTGATCACCCCCGAGTCCTTTGCCTGCCGCGATTACTTTGAGGTAGCGGTCAGCATGAAAAGAGCCGGAGCATATGACCGGTACAGCGGTCTCTGCTGGCTGGACGAAAAGAAAAACCGCTGGGTCTGGCTAAGGGACAATCAGTATCTGGGCGACTGGTTGACGGCCCGGGCCGGCGGGGGCGGCTCTGTTGCCGCCGTCTTCGATTACGATCCGCCCGAGATTAACCGCCTGAATATCATAGCCGGCCGCACCTATCCGCGGGACCGAGTAGACATTCGCTTTGAAACCCGGGATACTCTTTCCGGCATCCCCTCTGATGGCGGTATTACGGTGACGCTGAATGGCCAGTGGCTGCCCTGCGACTACGACCCGGAAACGCTCCAGGCGCGGGCGGTGCCGCCGAGCCCGCCCGAACCCGGTGAACATCACCTGGGAATCACAATTACCGACCGAGTAGGCAATAGGACGGAGCGGTTCGCGAAATTCCGCGTTCAATAGGGCGCCGGCTGCCGGAATTCCGAAGGCATGAAGAGGTAATGTATTGTTTATACCGATCAGAGACGACGTTCCCACTGCGCGTAAGCCGTACCTCACGGTATCCCTGATTGTTGTCAACAGCCTGATATTCCTGTATTCCTATTCGCTGGGGGCCAAAGGCTTTCAGCTTTTCACGTTCCAGTATGGCTTCATCCCGTTCGAGTTTGTAAGTTCCGAGGAATTGATCCCGCAGCTCGCGGCATCGCCCTACCTGACTGCCTTTACTTCTATGTTCATGCATGGCGGCTGGCTGCACCTGATCGGGAATATGCTCTTTCTCTGGATTTACGGCAATAATGTCGAAGACTACCTCGGACCGCTCAAGTTCCTGATTTTCTACGTGGTATCAGGCCTGGCGGCGATCGGCCTTTACACGCTTTTTGGGCCGCATTCGAAGGTGCCTCTGGTAGGGGCCTCCGGGGCCATTGCCGGCGTGATGGGAGCCTATATCGTTTTGCACCCCCGGGCCAGAATAACGGTGCTGATTGTCTTTTTCTTCATCCAGTTCATTGTTCTCCCGGCCAAGGTCGTTCTGGGAGTGTGGTTTTTTATTCAGCTCCTGATGTCGGTGGTCGGCAGTTCCACGGGCGGCGGCGTGGCTTACATGGCACATGTCGGCGGTTTTCTGTTCGGGTGGCTCCTGCTCCGGCTGCTGGTGAAAATAAGGGGACGCGGTCTGACACCTTCCGGCGGGCGGCGCGTTTACCGGATGGACTGGTAGTTGAAACTACCTAATGTAGTATCCCACTCCCACGCCGGCCCGGATACCTCCGACGTTAAACTCCGCCAGAAGATTGTCTCCGCTGTATTTGGCACGGGAGTAGACTAGTCTGCCGTGCATCCCCAATCTGCCGGCCAGGGTTTTTTCGTAACCGATTCCGACCAGGTAGCCAAAAACATGATCTTCGCCCCGACCGGCAAACGGGTCGATGTAATCAACCACATCGTTGGTGAACTGCGTCCACTCAGAGGTTATCTCAAGTTGCAGGGTGATATATTCGAGGCCGACGGTAACAAACAGGCCGGTTCGGCCCAGGTAGTACTGCCCCGCGATTTCGACAGCGCGTTGACGGTAGCTCGTGGTGAATTCATTAAAGCCTTTTATGCTGGAAAAGGGGCCGTCCGGGTCGGCGGCAAAGGCCTGTGTCTGACTGCCTTCTTTAGTGTAATAATGGCGATAGGCCAGAGTGAGAGCAAAGCGCCGCGTAAAGCGGTAACCCGCCCGCGGCACCACGGCTGCCAGGTACCGGGAGTTCCAGTTGAAACCGACGGTGCCGCTCTGGTCAAAGCGGACTTTCAGTTCCTCAGGACTTTCCTCGACCCTGATCGCTTGGCTCCAGTTTTTGTCAACGGCGAAGTCAAAGCCGTTGTAGGTACCCTTGCCGTTCAGCGCCATGGCACAAAAGTCAACTTCCAGAAAAAAACCCTGCGAAATGTCGCGGGCGGCCACGCGACCGGGACCGAGCCAAAGAGCCGCTGTGACGGCAGCGCCACAGAGGGCGGCCGTGACGCCCCTGCCCGGAGGTGTTCTCTTGTAGTCGGTTGCCGGTTTCTGCATAGTACATGTTCCGATACGGCTAATCTATCACACCGCGTGGCAACGGGCAAGCTATCATCTTGCGCAGACTTTCCCGGTACATTTTATCTTTAGTCAGCCTCCGGGTTACCCTCCCGGGCCGACTTCTGCCAGTGTCTGGGCCGGGAGAGAAAGAGCACCGGTGGCAGCGGCCTTCCACGGTAATGTAGATTGGCTTGCCGGTCATGCCTTGACTATCGTTATCAATTGATTTATATATAGCGCTTGTGACAAGAATAACGACCGCATTCCGGTTCAACCTGTTTTAGGAGCATAGGAACCATGATCACCAAACAGCAGGCTCTTGACTATCATAGCCGGGGGAGAAGAGGCAAAATAGAGGTAAACTCGACGAAACCCTGTCGCACCCAACTCGACCTCTCGCTGGCTTATACGCCAGGAGTTGCGGAACCATGTTTAGAAATCCAGAAAAACCCGGCTGACATCTACAAGTATACCGCCAAGGGTAATCTCGTGGCAGTGATCAGCAACGGTACGGCGGTACTGGGGCTGGGCAATATCGGCGCCGCCGCCGGCAAGCCGGTCATGGAAGGCAAGGGTGTTCTGTTCAAGAGGTTTGCCGACGTGGATGTTTTCGATATCGAACTGGATACCGAAGACCCGGATGAGATTATAAAATGCTGCCAGCTTCTGGAGCCGACCTTCGGTGGTATCAACCTGGAAGATATCAAAGCGCCTGAATGCTTCTATATAGAAGAAACCCTCAAGAAGACAATGAAAATCCCCATCTTCCATGACGACCAGCACGGAACCGCCATTATTTCGGCGGCGGCGCTGCTCAACGCCCTGGAGGTGGTGCAGAAAGACATTGCCAAGATCAAAGTCGTCTTTTCGGGGGCCGGGGCGGCCGGTATCGCCTGTGCCAAGCTCTACTGCACGCTCGGTGTCCGACACGAGAATCTGATGATGGTAGACTCCAAGGGCGTGATGTATGAGGGCCGGGGCGACAAGTTCAATGAATACAAGGCGGAGTTTGTCCGCAAGACCGACTGCCATACCCTGGCCGACGCGATGGAGGGTGCCGACGTCTTCGTGGGCGTATCGGTCAAGGACCTCGTCACCAAGGAGATGGTCAAGTCAATGGCCAAGGACCCGATCATCTTCGCGATGGCCAACCCCGATCCCGAGATCACCTACCCGGATGCACTCGAAGCCCGCTCCGATGTTATCATGGCCACGGGCCGCAGCGACTATCCCAACCAGGTGAATAACGTTCTGGGCTTTCCGTTCATTTTTCGCGGGGCCCTGGACGTCCACGCCACGGCCATCAACGAAGAGATGAAGATTGCGGCGGCCAAGGCGCTGGCCGCGCTGGCCAAGCAGGACGTGCCGGAACAAGTAGCCAAAGCATACGGCGTTGACCATTTCAAATTCGGACGGGAATACCTGATTCCGAAACCGTTCGACCCGCGCATCCTGGTGTGGGAAGCATCCGCGGTCGCCCGGGCCGCCATCGAGACTGGTGTAGCCCAGAATAAAATCGATATTGATGAGTACAAACGGATCCTCGCCACCCGCATCGGCGACGGCCGCTCGGTCATGAGGGTGATGGAGGACAAGGCCAAGCGCAACCCCAAGACCATCGTGTTCCCCGAGGGTAATTCCAGCCGGATTTTGCGGGCCGCTCGCATTGTCAAAAAGGACGGCATAGGCCATCCCATCGTTTTGGGGAATCCGGACGCCATCAAAAAAGTAGCGGATGAACATGAGATCGAGCTCGAGGGCATCCAGATAATCGACCCCATCACTTCCGAGCGGCGGCAGGAATATGCCAAGCGCTATTTCCAGAAAAGATGCCGCCGCGGCATGAGCCTCGACAAGGCCATCTGGACGATGCGCGAACGCACCTTCTTCGGTATCATGATGCTGGAAATGGGTGACTGCGACTGCGTCGTTTCCGGCGTGACATCCAATTATCCGGCGACGGTGAGTCCGGCTCTGGAAATCATCGACCTGGCCGAGGGCGTGTCGCGGGTGTCGGGCATGACAGCCATGATCCAGAAGGATAAGTTGTACATGTTCGCCGATACCACCGTTAACATCAACCCCAAGGCCGAAGAACTGGCCGAGATTGCTATCTGCGCCGCCGAGGTCGCCAGGCAGTTCAATATTGAACCGCGAATAGCCATGATATCATTCTCCAACTTCGGGTCAGTGCGGTCACCGGAATCGGACAAGGTAGCGAAGGCGACGGCTATTGTGAAGGAACGGCGCCCGGATCTGGTGGTTGAAGGTGAAATGCAGGCGGACACGGCTCTCATGCCGGAGTACATGGCCAAGCGGTATCCGTTCTCGCAGCTCAAAGAAGTGGCCAACGTGTTGGTCTTTCCCGACCTCGATTCGGGCAATATCGCTTATAAGCTGGTCCAGCGGATGGGCGGGCTGGAGGCGATCGGTCCGATACTCATGGGCCTGTCCAAGCCCGTGCACGTTTTGCATCCCACGCTCGACGTCAATGAAATCGTGGATATGGCAGCCATCGCGGTGGTGGATGCTCAGAGATAGAGAGGGAAATTTCTCCAAAAGGCCGGCGCGGCAGGGCTCCGGCCTTTTTTTTCTGCAGATGCCTCTCGCACCGGGCAAAAAGAGGGCTCGCAGTGCCCGCCGACCCGGGGCATATGACGTGCAGCCACTTTTTATTTGCTATTTTCGCAGCCGAGGCATAAACTAAAAGCTGTTTTAATCGATATAAGTAATATTGAACGCCCGCGAGGGTGGCAGTAGAAGGCATTGGTTTAAAGGGACTTAAACTTGGGATTCTTTGATTTGTTCTCCAACGATATCGGAATCGATCTCGGCACGGCCAATACCCTGGTATACGTACGCAATCAGGGGATTGTCCTGAACGAACCATCGGTGGTCGCAATCGAGAAATCGACCGGCAAAGTACTGGCTATCGGGTCGGCCGCCAAGGAGATGACGGGCCGCACCCCCAGCGGCATCGAGGCCATCCGTCCGCTCAAGGATGGTGTCATTGCCGATTTTGACATTTCCGAACGTCTGATTGCCGATTTTATCCGCCGAGTGGTAAAACACAAACTGCTCATGAAGCCGCGGGTGGTCATCTCGGTTCCATCAGGTATCACCGAAGTTGAAAAACGGGCTGTCAGAGATTCAGCCGAAAACGCCGGCGCACGCGAGGTCTATCTTCTGCAAGAGCCAATGGCGGCGGCGATCGGCGTGGGACTCCCCGTGGAACAACCTTCCGGAAGCATGATAATTGATATCGGGGGCGGCACCACGGAAATTGCCGTTATCGCGCTGAACGGCATCGTCAATGACACTTCGATCCGGGTGGCCGGTGATGAACTCAACGACGCTATCATTATGTACCTGAAGAAGAATTACAACCTGCTCATCGGCGAGTTGACGGCCGAGGATATCAAGATAAAAATAGGGTCGGCGTTTCCGCTTGAAAAGGAGCTGAGCATGGAAGTCAAGGGGCGCGACCTCGTGGCCGGGGTGCCGAAAAATCTCAAGCTGTCATCGGTCCAGGTTCGTGAAGCTCTGTCCGAGACGCTTGATATCGTCGTCGAGGCCGTTCGCCAGGCGCTGGAGCGCACTCCCCCGGAACTGGCTTCCGATATCCTGGAACGAGGTATTATTCTTACGGGCGGCGGGGCTCTGCTACGCGGGCTGGATAAACGACTGCGGCAGGAGACTAACCTGCCCGTCAATGTCGCCGATGATCCGCTGACCTGTGTCGCCCGGGGTGCCGGCAAGGTTCTGGAAGATTTCGCGTCTTACGCCAAGGTCCTGGAAAAAAGCAAAAAAGACTGAGGACAGCACCGGTCCCGGGCAGTCTTCGCCAAATCACCTATTCCGGTTTTTCAGTCAATCCACCGCTTCAGTGGTTTTGCCTCTCATGGGCAAGTTCCTGTCGTTGTATGAGATTCCCGGCCGGCATTAATCTTTTTCTGGCTCCGACTGTCATAACTGCAGAAATTGAAAATATGGTTGAAAAAGATCATGAGAGAATCGCAGAGCTGGTTGTCCCGGCACAGACCGGCGACCGGGAAGCCTTCTCTCAGATTGTGCGAATAATGATGAATGATGTAGTAGCCCTGACCTATCGAATGACCGGAGACCGGGATACGGCCCTTGACCTGGCCCAGGACAGCTTTGTAACGGCCTGGCAGAAGCTGGGCAGTTTTCAGAGGAAGGCTCGCTTTGCCAGCTGGATGTACCGGATTGTTTACAACAAGACACTCAATTTCCTGGAAAGGTCCAAACGGGCGACAATTCTCGACCGGATGCCGGAACAGTCGAGTGAGCAAGGTGCCGGCGGCAACGGCAACCCGGAGCAGGCGCTCTACCGCCGCGAGCTTGCCCGATACGTTCTTCAATTTATGGAATCCCTGCCGCCGCAACAGCGATGGGTATTTGACCTGCGTTTCTACAAGGGGCTGACATTCGACGAGATATCCCGCGTTACCGGCCGGGCAACCGGGACGGTAAAAACGCACTACCGCGAGGCGGTGTCGAAATTGCGCGAACATGCGCAGAGAAAAGGATGGATCTGATGGACTGCCGGACCGTACGGGATCAGCTTATGCTGTCATTCGCGGACGAGTCTTTGCCCGCTGATGTAGCAAGACATGTTGAGGGCTGCCCTGAATGCACGAGGTATCTTCGTGAACTTCAAATCATCGGTGAAAGGCTCGGAACGGATGATCTGTTTTATCCTGAGGTGGCCGAACTGAAGCGGCTGGTCACTGCCGTCGACAGGCAAATTGCCGAGTTGGAGCCGGCGGCCGCCCGGCCCGCACGGGTTACACCCTTGCGACCAGCCTTTGGATACTTGGCAGCGGCAGCCGTCGTGGTCCTGGTCGCCGGCGTTTACCTGGTCAGCTATCTGTCCGGCATAAACGGCGAAGGCGGGATAGCCGGTCTTGGCCGTGTGGACACTGTTTTCCAGTCCGCTGACGAGGAGGCCGAACTATATGAGCCGGACGAGTCGTCCGTAGGTATGTTACTCTATGATTTCGTTGACGGCAGGAAGCTGACTGCTGGTGAAGTCCTGCTGGACGATATAACCGTCGATGAATTGGAATACCTTGAAGAGAATTTTGACGTGGGAGATTTGCTATGATAAGGATGATGGCGGTGGTGAGCGCTGCGGTTTTGCTGGTGCTGGCCGCGGCAGTGGCACAGTCGACCGATCAGCCCTGGCAGGACGATCCTTTATATATTCTAAGCCAGGCCGATCCATCCGATGATCCGGTCGAAGGCCCTCCCGGCATGATAGGGAGGCGGCTTTTCGGCCAGGGGAAGGGAGAGGGAAAACACCTCGAACAGTTTCGTATGCTGAAACTGCTGGAGTTGCTGGACCTCAACGAAGACCAGGAAGTCGCGTTTATCACAGGTTTTCGTTCCTTCCGGCGGAGCCTGCGCCAACTGGACGAGCAGAAAGGCAAACTGCTTGCTGACTTGGCTGGGGGGCTCAAAGATGAAACCATCTCCGAGCGGGAAATCGACCGACACATTGGTGAGATAATGAAGCTGGAGCAGGAACGGCGGCAGAAAATGGATGATTTTCTGCGTGAGGCCAGGGGAGTTCTGACGCCGCAGCAAATGGGTAAACTCGTAATCTTTCAGGAGCGGTTTGAATTCGAACTGTTGGACAAGGTCCGGGCGTTCCGGGAGCGGGCCGGGCGCAGGGGTATACCCCACGGCGACGACAGTACGGGTCAGTAGCAATAAAAGGGATGATTCTGCAACAACGACAATATTTAGAAAGGAGACTCAATATGAAAAAGCTGAGCATTACGCTGGCGGTCGTGCTGCTTCTTGCCGCCGGCATGGCGCTGGGCCGAGGCGGCTTCGACCGGGGATCGTGTGATCCCGGGTTTGGCGCGGACGGGCCAGCGCGCCACGGGAGCGGGATGGGTCACAAGATGTGCGGAAAGTCCGGCCCTCGGCAGGACATGCCGGGGATACACATGATTCTGGCCGCCGGCGATGAAATCAACCTCACGGCCGAGCAACGGGGTAAGCTGGAAAAAATGATGACCGAGTTCCAGAAGACTCGTATCGACCGTCAGGCTGAACTGAAAAAGGCCGGGGTGGATCTGGGGACGCTCATGCGCAAGGATGATGCCGTCGAGTCCGAAGTCTCGGCGGCCATCGACAAAGTGTCAGGTTTGAAGGCCGAAATGCAGAAAATGAAGTACCGCCATCGGAAGCAAATCAAGGCGGTCCTGACCGAAGAGCAACTCAACAAACTCAAACAGATGCACAAGGAGCGCTGCTCAAAGCGCGGCGATATGGATCGTCCCGGCCGCCAGGGGGGCTTTGGCCGCGGCTGGTAGCCCGGCCTGGATACGTATATCTTTCTCTCCGCATTACGCACATGGACGGAAAAACCCGCAGAAATGCGGGTTTTTCTTGCCTAGGCGGTGCATGGCTTATGATTTCGAGGCTGCCTGCATAATCCACACTGCTGCCGGTCTGCCAAAATGGCACATATCCTATTTGTCTTACTTGACTTTGGCTTGATTGTCTGCTAATTTGACACTTATGGATTTCGAACCGCAAGCCATTCTCGATTTCATCAGAGCAGAATCCGACCATCCAATGAAAGTGAAGGAGTTGGCTCGGGCTCTGTCTATTCCCAACAGCCAATACCTGGCTTTTCGCAAGGTCGTCAGGCAATTGCTGAGCTCCGGTCAACTGGTTAAGCTCAAAAGAAACCGAATCGGGCTCGCCTCGGAGATGAACATCGTCGTGGGCAAGATCCAGATTACTCGGGCCGGAACGGGTTTTCTTATCATGGAGGGTGCCGGCGAGGATATACTTATACCTCAGACCGAGCTTTTGACGGCCTTTGATTCCGACCAGGTGATGGTGCGGCTGACAGGCCACATCGGCGGGCGTCAGGCCGGTTCCGTGATAAAGATTGTCGAGCGTGCCGCCAGGAATATCGTCGGCGTCTTCCGTAAGGGCAAAAACCTGTCTTTCATAGTCCCCGACAATCCCCGGATTCATCGCGATATCTACATCCCGCCCGGCGCCGACATGGAAGCCAGGGACACTGAAAAGGTCGTTGCTGTTTTGACAGCCTGGGACAGTCCATATCTGAACCCGGAGGGGAAAGTCATCGAGCGACTGGGGTATCCCGGAGACCCCGGCGTCGATATGCTGACGGTCATTCGCAGTTTCAACCTGCCCGAGCAGTTCTCGCCTGATTTGCTGGAAGAAGCGGACCGGGCCGCTTCGGTGTCGTTCAGTGAAGAACATGCCAGGCGCAAGGATTTGACCGAAGAATGTATCTACACCATCGACCCGGCCGATGCCAAGGACCACGATGACGCCATATCGGTGGAGGCGACGGAACGCGGGTTTCGGTTGGGGGTGCACATCGCCGACGTTTCGTTTTTTGTTACGGAGGGTACGTCCCTGGACAAAGAAGCCATCGAACGCGGCAATTCGGTATATCTGCCCGGTATGGTTATCCCGATGCTGCCGGTAGTTCTGTCCAATGACGTATGCTCCCTGCGGGTAAACCAGAAACGACTGGCTCATTCGGTCACAATGGATTTCGACCGCAAGGGTAAGATGCTTGGCTGGGAGATTGGGGACACAGTTATCAAATCCCGGGCCCGCCTCAGCTATGAACAGGTGCAGGAGTTTTTTGACGGTGACGAGAAAGCCGTAGCGAGCCGCAAGGTCAGGCAGAACCTGACGGTCGCGCGCGAACTGGCCCAGGTTCTCAGTAAACGGCGGTTTTCGGAGGGTTCGCTCGATTTCGACCTTCCCGAGTCGAAGATTATTCTGAATGAAAAGGGCGAAGTCCTTGAGTTGGGCAGTCACGTGCGGATGGAATCCCACCGTCTGGTGGAGGAATTCATGCTGGCGGCCAATCGGGCGGTGGCCCTGGAGGTGTTCCGAAACGGCCAGAAGATGCTGTACCGCGTGCACGGCAAACCGGACAAGGAAAAACTGGAGAATTTCTCCCAGCTGATGTCGCGACTGGGTTACAGTTTCCCGGTTTCGGATACTGTCAAGCCCATTCAATTCGCGCGTTTTCTGGACCGCGTCAAGGACGCACCCGAAGCGGAGTTCATCAACGAACTGCTCTTACGGTCGATGCAGAAGGCCGTCTACCAGAGTGAAAATATCGGTCATTTCGGACTGGCCTTTTCTCATTACACCCACTTCACATCGCCGATTCGCCGGTACCCCGATCTTCTCGTGCACCGTTTGCTGCGCAGGCTCAAGCGGGGCCGCTATCCGGCGTCGTTCGCAAAACGCGTCGGCGGCATCATCGATCATGTCGGTCAGCACTGCTCGGAGACGGAGCGTGTCGCCGAGGCCGCCGAGCGGCAAGCCATCAAGGTCAAGCAGGTCAGCTTCATGGCTAACCATGTCGGCGATGAGTTTGAAGGTGTCATTTCAGGTGTTACCGGTTTTGGCTTTTTTGTTCGGCTGGACCGCATGGGGGTCGAGGGTATGGTGCGCGTCTCGACCATAGACGATGACTATTATCACTTTGATGAAAAACAGTACCGCCTCGTCGGCCGCCGGGGCGGCCGCGTGTACCGCCTGGGAGACAAGATACGAGTGGGCGTGCTGAACGTTGACAAAGTGAAAAGCGAGATAGACCTCTTTCTGCCGGTGGACAAAAAGAAGGGTGTGAGGAAGTCCCCCCCGGCAGGCGAGCGAAGCGGGCCAAAAACGATGGCGGTATCGGGTGCGACCAGGCGGAAAACGGGGACGCCGACCGGCCGGAGGAGGAGGAGATAAGACCGGACTATGATTAGCAGAACGGCCATTCTGGCTGACCGTGACGCCCGCGGCAGAGGCGGCGTAGACTGGCAACAGCTCGGGACCGTAGTCGAAGAAGTGTCTGAACTCTATCAACTCGCCAAGGAAAGAACGCTTGACCTGATCATCGTCGGCCAACATCGCACGGACTTAAAGGCGCCGGTGGCCACGAGGATCAGGCGGTATAACGGTCTCACGGAAATCTGGAAGGTGGTCGCCAGCGATCTTGAAGTTACGCCGGAACCCGACTACATTGATGGGCTCATTCCCTTAGACCTCGGACACAAGGGCATTTCCCTCAAGGTCGCTCACATCCTGCGGACCAAGGAACTGCTCAGCCAGTACCGGTTCGTTGGTCGTTCTCAGAAGATGAAAGCGGTTGCCGAGACGATTGAGCGCATTGCGCCGACCGATGTGGCCGTGCTGATAGTCGGTCCGTCCGGCTCCGGCAAGGAACTGGTGGCGCGCGCCATCCACCGCCATTCCGGCCGTGCCGACCGGCCATATGTGGCCATCAACTGCGGCGCCATTGCCGAGGGCATTTTGGAGTCGGAGCTTTTCGGCCACGAGAAAGGCGCTTTCACGGGTTCCGTAGCTAAACGGGACGGCCTTTTCCACAAGGCTGACGGCGGCACCATATTTCTGGATGAGATAGGCGAAACCAGGCCCGAAATGCAGGTCAAACTGCTTCGCGTTCTGGAAGACGGCACCTATTATCCGGTCGGTTCCTCCGTGCCAAAAACGACCGATGTGCGGCTTATCTCCGCCACCAATCGCGACCTGACAGAGGCGATTGAGGAAAGGCAGTTCCGAGAAGACCTTTACTTTCGGATAGGCGTGGTCAAGCTGATTCTGCCACCGCTGCTGGAGAGAAAAGAGGATATCCAGCCGCTTCTGCACCATTTCTGGGCCAGGGACTCCAAACTCAGCTACACCGACTCGGCCCTGGAGCTTTTGACGAGATACGACTGGCCGGGCAATGTCCGGCAACTGAAGAACTTCGCGGATCGCATGACGGCCCTGAAAAAAGAGGGGCTGGTCGATGAGAACGACATTCGTAGATTTATCGAGGAGCAACATGTTACAGCCTCGAATCTGCCTGTCTCCACCGGCAAGACAGTCGAAGAGGCTGGTCAGGAACTGATATACCGGGCCATCATATCACTGGGCAACGAGGTCAGGTTACTCCGGGACCTGATAACGGCGCATTTGCCCGCCGAGTCGGGCGAGATGGCTCACCCGGAGGAATCCCTTAGGGTGGTACGGGGGATGACCGTAGAACAAATGGAAGCGAAGCTTGTGGAACAAGCTCTGGCCGAGTCCGGGGGGAACCGGAAGGAGGCTGCCCGCAAGTTGGGCATAGGGGAGCGGACCTTGTACCGCAAGCTCAAGAAGTACAGCTTAAGCTGAAATTGAAATTCGCAGGGGTTGTCTTACTTGTCGTGGGGCTGACGGCGGCCTCATTCTGCCAGGATCTGTCTACCGTCGTGATCCCGTCCGAGGACGAGTTGTACGATGCTTTTATCCTGGGAGAGATCGACTATTACCAGTACCTGAGACTCAAGGAGATTTTGATTCACGGCATAGATTCGTCCGATTTCCATCTTCTCGACGAGATCCCCAACCTCTCCTTTTTTGTAACACCTCGGACGACCACGACGGATCTTCTCACCGGTGAGCAGCAGGCGGCGTTCATCAGGACCGAGCCTGCCGGAGGCCGGTACAGCAGCTTCGTCATGTACCGGCATTATCGCGAGGTCGAGGCGCCTGGGCGCTACGGTTACCGAAACAGCTACGGGGCCAAGCTCGGCGACTGTTGGAGCTTCACGCTGCAGTTGCAGCGCGAGTACAGCGGCCGGGAACGGATTATCAGCCGCCACATCGGATACCAAAACAGGCGTTCCATTGTCAGAGAGGTGCGACTGGGCAGTTACACCAGGAGGCTGGGACTGGGCACCGTTTTCGGATATCACGGCAAACTGCTGGCATCATCGAACCGCATAAGCAACGAGTCGCTTTTGTTTCCGGACTACGGCGGACTCAACGGGGCTTATGGTCGTGTGGTTTCAAGGGGCATGATGGTCGAGGGTCTGATGTCGGTTATGCGGGATTCTGACTACTCCCTGCTATCCAGCGGGTTGCTGGTGGCGTTTGACGCCGGAAACGTGAGGCCGGGTCTGCTTTTGGGGCGGAATGTCCTGCGGCGCCGGTCGACCGGCGAGACAGTCGCCGATGTGAAGTACGGCTTGACTTCCCGCCTGGACTACGACGGCGGACACACCAGTCTCGAATTCTGTCTTCAGAGCGGCGAGCGCCGGGGATGGGGGGCGGTCGTGGTAGAGGGAGGGATTGACCCGGGTGCAACTCAGCTTCGGTACGCGCTGTGGTTCTATGGCGACGAATATATCGACCTGACCGGCGGCAGTAAGGCGGGTAATGTGCATAGTCGCGAGGAATTGGCAACACTCGAGTTCGATTACTCCGCGAAGAGAACGGGACAGAAGGGATGTCTGTTACGTTCACTGGTGCCGCTGGACGCAAACACAAACCTGATCAATTCGTTTATCTACGCCATGCGCAATACCGATAGTGTAGATGTGCAGTTTCTGGGAGGCGTGGAACGGACGGTCGGACCCGGACTGATGATAAGACTTGATTATCTCAACAAAGCTCGGCGTCGGACTGATGCTGCCGACGGCGGGACGGTTGTCAAACAGCGAAGTCGTGGCGAAACCATATTTACCGCTGGTGATTTGCGCGTGAGAAGCTATATTGCCTATAATACCGAAACAGGCAAATATGATAACCTGTCCGTTTTCGTGAATCTGAAGTTGAAGACACAGAACACGGGCGCATGGGATCTCTGGTCCAACGCGTCGCGAATCAATCTCGGTCGAGGCGGCATCGACTACTGGTACGGTTACCTGCGCCACAGTCAGGCGCTGGACGATCATCTCGAGGGGGCGGTCAAACTCGGCCATACTTATAACAGGCATGCCGGCCTGCGCCACCTGACCACGTTTTCTTTTGAATTGAGGGCGGCCATATGATCTCCCGGCGACGATACCTGCCGGCGTTGGCGTTGGCGGCTCTGCTGTTCTCTCCCTTGACGCGGGCCGCTGTGGTCGTAAACGAGGTGATGGCTAACGAGCCGGGTTCGTCGACCACACTCGAGTGGATTGAACTTTATAACGACTCGCCCAACATCGCGCTTCTGTACACATATTACATGATGGTGGGCAGCGCCCGGATTTCATTCGTCACGGACTCGACGCGGCTTGACCCATACGAGTACTATATTGTGTGCCGAAGGCTCCTGGCCTCGGGCAGCACCCCCGGTTTTGAGAGCGAATGGGGGGACAGTTCCGGTTTCTGGGGGGATACCGAGTACGAGCAATCGATGCAGACGCCGCTGGATGTTCCCTTTTCGCTGGTTAACTCGGGAGGCAGCATCCAGTTGTACAATCTGCTCAACCAGGTGCAATCGGAGTTCATATGGACCGAGGACGGCAGAGACGGTTACAGCTGGGAAAGAATCCTTCCGGGTGGGCCCGAGATGGCGCAGTCCGTCGATGGGCAGGGTTCCACGCCCGGCTTTGTCAACTCGGTGACTCCGCTCGGCAATGACCTGGCTCTCGATGATGTGCAGGTTCGTCCCCTCGGTGGCCCGGTGCGCCTGACCTTCATAGTCACTAACCGGGGCACAATCGCCGCCGCCGGCGCCGGCCTGGAGCTCAGCCAGATAGTCCACGGTTTCGAGGTACCCTTCGATGTACTCGACATCCCCGACCTCGAGTCGGGAGTCAGCGCTCTCATAATCAACACCTACGAGTTGGATGGTCTGTATGTAAACATGAAGGCGGCCCTGCCCGACGACGACCGCTCCCGGAACAATGAAAAAGCATTCACGGCCACCGGAAGTGATTATCCGCCGGTTATCCTGAACGAAATCCTGGCGAACCCGCGCTTGGGCCTGGAGAGTGAATGGGTCGAAATAAAATCCCGGCACTACGCCGCCGTGGATCTGCGGGACTGGATGATCGGCGATGCCCTGAGTGCCTACGTGATATCGGATTCGTCCCTGATCCTTAATTCGGGCGAATACTTCGTTCTGGTTGCGGACGCCGAGAAGTTTGCCGATTTCTACTGGTCGTTTGCCGGTCGTTACGCCCAGCCCGGAGTGTGGCCGGTGCTCAACAACAGTGGCGACCGCGTGCGACTTGTCGATCCCTTCGGGATACAGGCTGACATTTTTGAATTCGCGGCGGCCTTCGACAGCAATTTCACCTGGAGCCGAAGTGAACAGCTGCCACTGGACACGGTCTGGGGCCGGTCGAAGGAGAAAGGGGGGACGCCCGGGGCTGAGAATGAGGTCTTATTAGAACCAAACGCCCCCGGCCTGAGCATCTTGATCCGACCGGAGCACATCTCGCCCGACGGCGACGGCATCGACGACGAAGCGGCAATTACGGTCGAAGCGCCCAAAAGCCACGCCTACAAGATGAAGATATTTGACAGCCAGGGACGGGCGGTGCGAACGCTCGTTGACGGTGAGGCGCTGCTGCAGCCGGTTTACTATTGGGACGGCCGGAGCGACGGCGGCAACCGGCTGCCGATCGGCATCTATATTCTCTATTTCGAAGTAGCCGGGGTGGAATCAATCAAAAAACCGATAGTTGTTGCTCGCTAAGTATGAAAGCAATCCGTTGCGCCACAATCATCGTTTGTCTCATGTCGGCGGAGGCTGCGGCTTTTGATTATCAAACCGGCCGCGGCGTTGGGCTCGGCGGCGGCATCCTGTTGTCGAAATCTTCGGCCTCAGCGCTCGTGACCCTGCCGTCCGGCGGCATAGACTCCGGCGAGATCAAAGTAGAGATGGGTCTTGGACGCAAGTTTGAGATGAAGGAGTTGGACCAGGCCTTTGTGGCGGCCGCCTACCGTTACCGGGACGTGGTTGTGGCTCTGGGCGTGGCTCAGTTCGGGCATCGCGATTTCTATGCGGAGCGCACGGCCAAGCTGAATGTCGCATACTCCATCAGGCGAATCTGGGTGGGCGCCTCAGTCTCCGGAATAATGGTGGATATATCGCAGGGTTACGGTCAATTGCGAGCGGCGGCGCTGGGTCTAGGGCTGGCCGCGAGAACGAAGCGGGTGGTGGGCGCTATCGTCGGTGATAATCTCAATTCCCCCGCATTATACTCCGGCGGGTTGCCGCTAAAGCCCAGGTACTCGGGATTTCTGGAGTATGCCGGCAGCGGCTCTTTCTTGACGGTGGGTCGGGCGACGTTCGAAGCAGAGCAAAAGCCGCAGTTTGCGCTCGGGCAGTTTCTGCAAATATCGAAAAAAGCCGCCTTGTTCTGGGGCTTTGCCACCGCCCCGACGCTCTACGGCGGCGGCCTGGAGGTTAACCACAAGAGAGCCGTTATTTCATATGCCGGTCAGTTTCACCCGGTGCTCGGCTTCACCCACCAGATATCCCTGTCATACGCCTTTGGCGGGCCGGCGACGAAACAGGAGGAAGTCTTTTGAGTCGCCTGCCACTGAACAGAGAGGATATCGAAAAACGGGAGAAGGCAACCCTGGGTCCCTATGCGGCCCTCTCCGGCGAATCGAAAGGACGCGTGTATCCTCAGGAAGAACACCCCCTGCGCACGTCTTTCCAGCGCGACCGTGACCGGATCGTACACTCGGCCGCCTTCCGGCGAATGGAGTACAAAACCCAGGTGTTCATACCTCACGAGAAGGACCATTACCGAACCCGTTTGACGCATACTATCGAAGTGGCCCAGATAAGCCGCACCCTTGCCCGGAACCTGCTTCTGAACGAAGACCTGGCGGAAGCTATCGCCCTGGTGCATGACGTCGGCCATACGCCATTCGGTCACGCCGGTGAGGACGTTCTGAACGGTTTGCTGAAAAAATCAGGCGGATTCAATCATAACCGGCAGTCGCTGCGCGTGGTGGATGTTCTGGAGCGGCGGTATCCCGAACACCCCGGGTTAAACCTGTCTTATGAAGTACGAGAAGGCATCGTCAAACATGAGACGACGGTGAAAATCGATATCCCCGAATTCAATCCCGGTCAACAGCCCACCCTGGAGGCGGCCCTGGTGGACATTGCCGACGAGATTGCGTACAACTCGCACGATATCGATGACGGTCTTTCTTCAGGACTCATTACTTTCGATGACCTGCACGACACGCAGTTTTTCAAGTTTCCGGGGATGGATACCGGCAGCCCCCGGGGCGACGACGAGGCCGGCTATAGACGTTATGCTCTTATCAGGCAGTTGGTCAACCGCATGACGACCGATGTTGTCGAGGAAACCAGGCGGCGGCTAAATCGCCAGGACATCCGCACACTGAACGATGTCCGCAATTCATCGGAGAAACTGTGCGGCTATTCCGCTCAGATGGCACAGATGGTCCTGGAAATCAAGCAATTCCTGCTCGACCATCTCTACCGCAACTCTCATCTTGTTTCGCTGTCGGACTGGGCGGCGGAGATAATACAGTTCTTGTTTAGAACTTTTGCGGCCGATATGTCGTTATTGCCGAGCCGCTTTCAGAAGATGCTCGATGGCGAAAAGCCTGACATTGTCATCGCCGATTATATCGCCGGCATGACCGACCGGTATGCAACCGAGAAGTACGGTCAGTTGCGCGGCAGGTGAGGGCCGGCCTACGGGTCAAGCGCCGGGTTGTACACGTAAACATCCGCTTTCATCTGTTGATAGTACCCGCCGATTACGTATATCTTGCCATCGAGGGCGGCGGCACTCATCTCCTGTCGTGGCGCCGGCATGGGCGTCTTGGTCTTCCAGCTATTCGTTGCGGGATCATACTCCTCGACGGTTGACAGTGTCCCCGTGGCGTTAACGCCGCCGAAGACATAGATTTTTCCGGCGACGACGGCGGCCGCGAGGTTTGACCGCGGGGTCAGCATAGGTGTAGCCGAACTCCAGGAGTTGGCGCCGGGATCGAACACCTCGACGGTGCTGAGGTGTGTGGATGCAGACTGAACCCCTCCGATAGCGTAAATCTTGCCGTTAAGCAATACTACCGCCAATCCGGCGCGAGTAGTCGGCATGCTGGCGGCGGTTGACCAGGTATTATTCTGAATGTCGAATCTCTCGACCAGCTTGCCGACGTCCTGCGAGTCGCCCGACCCGCCGATTACCCAAACAATGCCCTGGTAGGCGGCAGCAGCAAGCCTAATCCTGGGTGTGGGCATGGACGTTCGGGCGCGCCAGGTGTTAGTCGCCGGGTTGTACTCTTCCATCGCTGTCGGCATGCCGCCGGTCGGGACGCCGCCCGCGGCATATATCAGGCTGCCACCGGTAGCCGCCGCCAGGCTGTAGCGCCCGGTCGGCATGGGCGCCACCAGAGTCCACTGATTGGTTGCGGGATTGTACTCTTCCATTTCGTTGCGATAGCTCATACCGTCAAAACCGCCCATGGCGTAGACTCTGCCGTTGGCCGCAGCTACCCCCAGGCCGCTCCTGGCTATAGAGATTGCGGATGCGGCACTCCACGGGTGCCCGGTCGTGAAGTGCCACCAGACCGACTCTACCAGGGACTCGCCGTCTTTGTCCTTAATGTCGGTGGTGACGGCGACCGTATAGGTCTCTCCAAACTCGAGAAATGGCGACGGTGTCAGAGTGGCGGTGTTGGGGCTATAGATGATCGTTCCGGTGACTTCATGATCGCAGGCAAAAGTCTGCGGGCCGAGTGTCGTGTAATCGATGTTTTCCGAAAAAGTCACCCTGATGGGAGTGTTCACCGGAATCCCGATAGCCTGATCAGCGGGAAAAACTGACACGACTTCCGGCGGTACCCCGACTCCTTGTTCAGGTTCGAGGGGGTCTTTGGTGCCGCAGCCAGTAAAGCCCGCCAGGCACGTGAAGATTGCGAGTGCAATGCAAATAGCGATTTTGTTGAGTAACACGATAGAGCGCTCCTGTATGTTTTTACGGAAAAACCTCTGCGTGTACGTGCAAATTATGGGAGCATCTCCAATCGCGCAAGTCAAATCTTGCTCTCTCTGATCACAAATCCAGAACAGACGGAGAGACTCGGTCCGCAGGACCGCATCCGAAATATCCGCCTTGCGATCGTCGATCAGCTAAACAGTAAGGCTAATGGTGTTCGTCCGGGATGATCCCGTGCTTGAACAGATTGTACCACTCTTTGGCGACGGTATCATCGTAGATTCCGAGTTCCCTGATTATCTCGACGGTGAATTCCACATAATCGGCGCCTCCGGCGGTAATGATGCCTCCGTCACGGACGGCCTTCGCCTCTATGAAAAAGTCTTCGGCGGCGTATTCCGGCACGGACGATTTGAGAAATTCCAGGCTGTTAGCTGTATGCTTCGTGGAATTCAGAAGGCCTGCTCGCGCCACGGGCAGCACGGCGGCACAGATGGCCGCGATGGCAGCCCCGGCGGTGTGGAGCCTTACGAGCAGTTCTTCCACGGCTTTCATGCCGCGGGCGTCTTTGTAGATGGCAGCACCGGGCATAATGAATATGGCTGTCCGGGACGGATCTACCTGCGACAATTCAACATCCGGCGTGACTTTGAGGCCGCCCATAGATGTCACGGGATTCTTCGAAAGGCCCACCGGGGCAACCTCATGCTTGCCCTGTTCGTTGATTTCGCAGAGGGCCAGGGCCGCTTCCCAATCGGCATAACCGTCGAGCAGCAATACGTGTGCAAACCCGGGATCAACCATGATATTTTCTCTCCAGCACAGGTCAGGTTCAGCCGCGCCACCCGTCAATCCGGGAAGCTGTATTCAGTGAGCGTCCAGACTTTGTTGATATCGGCCTCGTCGTATCCCTCCGTCTCATATATGTGGAGGCGTCCCACGTGGGGCAGGAAGCGTAATTCTCGGAGGCCGAAGTAGCCGGGGACGGCCTGTGTTATCGTGGTGCTTATCAAATAGACGTTGTCGTACTCGCCGGCGGGGACGGTAAACTCCGACTTGAGTTCCACTTTGTCCTGGTATGTCTTACTGCCGGGCGCATGCAAACCGTAGGTCCATTTGCGGCCTATCTCGAAGGGGATCAGGTACAGCCGGAGCATATCGTCCGCCACCGGACTGTCATACACCTTCACACTGTCCTTGTTCTTGACCACCCAGTCAAACCGAAAGACTATTTTGTCCGCTTTGTACGACCACAGTGTGGCCACCTGGCCGTTCGACATGGTATCGAGACCGGTTATAGTCACCTCAGTCTCGTACCCAACATCGGCGATGCTGTCGTAGACATTATATACCCATTGGGAGCCAACCTTGCTCGGGAAGTAGTTCGGGTCGACAACATTCTTGGAACTGGTAGAATTATCGCATGAGACCAGGGCGATGGCGACCACCGCAGACAGCAGAACCGCGAGCAGAAAACGCCACATAAGCAACTCCTCGATGCCGGCTTGCCACATGAAGTGAGGCTTGCCGAGGTTCCTGTTTTTCAGGTCATATAGTAAACACGAATCTTGTCCGAGGCAACCGGTTAGTTGGATTGGCTCATAGACGCCGTCGGGCCGGCCGGCTGCGACGACACGACATTAGCAAGATTGCCGCAAATTTCATGGATTCTGTGAACCGGGCTGCAGATTTTAACCCGGCCGGGGCAGGACGGCCCCACCGAAGTCATTGCCTTACAGGACAATAGCTCGAAGCCTGCAAGGGGGCACAGGGCTTGCGTCCACTTGCCGTATGGAATGCTTTTTTGGCTCATACAACTTACCGGCGGATAACGACGTTAGAAAATCTTCGGTGGTCACGTTCCATATTCCCGAAATCGGGATCAGGTTTAAGGCGCCGTTTGATGCTGTCGACTCCGATCACTCCGATTATGCCTCGCTTCTGGCTCTACTGGAGTTCATCGACTCCAACCAGAAGTACTTCTCGAACCACGGCTTCGAGATATTTGGCGATAATCTTCATGTGGTCAACCAGGTCAATCAAAAGGAAGATATCCCCGCCAAATTCCGACCGCTTCTGGAAAAGGCGATGGCTTACCGCAAGAAGTACCGCTTTTCCCTGCAATGGGTTGCCCCCCGGGACAACTCCGCTTTCGATTTTCTTTTCGATTGACGCTGCCGTTGGAGGGGTTGTATAATTCCCGTGTATGACCACTCCCCGAGAGCTTATCAGTAATATATCAGAGGGCAAGTTCAAGGCGGCATATTACCTTTTCGGTACCGAAGATTACCGGATTGTCGAGGCGGAGAAGTTCCTCGCCCGGCAGTTCCTGCCGGACCTTCAGCTGACCACCAATTACCGGGAGATTGACGCCAGGCTTACCTCCCGAGCCGACTTGACGGCGGAACTTGCCAGCCTGCCGATGCTTGGCGAACGCCAGGTTTTTGCTGTCTCCAATTTCCAGCATTATTCGCAAAAGGATGTGGAGCAGGTCTTGAAGCTTCTTAGCCCGCCGGACCCAAACCGCGTTGTGATTTTCCGCTCGCCGTCATCAAAGGCTCCGAAGAAGAATTCGGCCTTTTATGCAGCGGTGTCAAGGGCGGCCGAGCCGGTTGAATTCAAGCGGCTGACGGATATCGAGATGCGCAGGCGAATTACATTCCGGCTGCAAAAAAACGGCATCAATATCGAGCCTGAGGCCCTGAGAATGCTGACAGGCTTGATTGCCGGGGACAGTGGAGGTCTGGAAAGCGAGATAGTCAAGTTGCTGAATTATAAGGAGAAAGGCGACCTGGTGGAGGTGGCCGATATCGAGAAAATTTCAGCAGGCTTTGAAGTCTACAACATTTTTGAACTGGGGGATTTCGTTGTTGCCGGAGAAACTTCGCGATTGATTCGAATGGTCAGGATGCTGATTGCCAAAGGCAACAACCCGGTGACGCTGGTCACACTTCTGCAGCAGCATTTCATCTGCCTCTATCTGGTCAAGAACGGCAGAAAGCCTCTGCCCAGAAGAGAGTTCCTGATACCCAGGTTTCGGCAGCAGGCGGCCGGGTATGATAATGAGCGGTTGCAGCAGATTATCATAGACATAGCCGAAACTGATGCTGAGATGAGAAGAACCGGAATCAAACAGCCAATACTACTGGAGATGTTGCTTTTGCGGCTGGCCGGTGAAAGAAAATAAGTCAATGGAGCGCTCTATTCGGGAAGAAAGCAGCCCCGAGCGGGTAAATAAAGCGTATGAGGGCGTCGCCGAGCGAAAACTGGTCGAAGCGGCTCAGAACGGCGACCACAAGGCCTTCGGAAAGCTGGTTCGAGCGCATCAGAAGCGGTTGTTTCGATACATCTATGGTCTGACGGGGTCTTTCGACAGTACTGAGGATATTGTGCAGGACGCATTTATTAAAGCTTTTAATGCCATAAAAACCTTCAGGACGGAGTATGCTTTTTACCCCTGGTTATCGACAATTGCCCGAAATCTGGCCTACAATCATATCCGTCGCGAAGAGAAGAAACAGTCTCTGGAAGACCTTCAGGATAAGGGATTCGATCCGGTTGCGGTTGACCTGGGTCCCCTTGATGCCCTGCTGGAGGGTGAAAACAACAAAAGGTTTTATAAAGCTCTTATGGCAATGCCGGTCAAGTACCGCTCCGTTTTTGTCCTGCGGCATTTCGAGGGCATGGACTACGCTCAGATCGCCAGCTATCTCAAAATCCCGCCCGGCACGGTCGACTCGCGGCTGTACCGGGCGCGGCAGATACTGATGAAGGACCTGGCCGATCTGTTAAATGAGTGGTGAACGGTATTGGTGTTGATGGATCAGGATGCATCACGGTTATTTCAAAGACAGGATTTCAGCGTACCACGACGGTGACTTGCGGCCCGAAGAGATGGAACTGATTGTGCGCCATCTCGAGGGCTGTGATGAGTGCCGCAAGCTCCTGGCTGAATTCGAGAAGTTCGACAGTCTGGTGGAAAAACACAGCGGTCTGGCCGGTGATGAATACTTCGAGAAATCGGCCCAAAAGATAGAGCGCCTCATCGCCGGTGAGCACAAGCCGGAAATAATCGATATAAAGCGACCATCCTGGTTCGGCCTGGGATGGAAGGTGGCGGCCGCCGTGGCCTCTTTTGCCGTTATCGGCTTTATCGGTCTGCACCAGTCAGATATCATGGAGCAGGTGCAGAAGACGGCTGTGGCGCCTGCCGAGAAGGTGCCGGCGGCCTGGAACGCGGATACTGCTCGGACCGAGTCAGTCGTGATACGGCCGGTCGGGGAGGCAGAAGAGTTTCCGCCGGGCGCGGAGCCGGGGGCAAGCTCTGCGGATAAGTCAATCGGCAGACCCTCGTCTGTGCCTACGAGGGAAATAGCGAAGGCGGCAAAAACAGAGCCGGCCAAGATGACCGCCGACGAAGAGGCGGCGTCGGATGTCGGGATTCTTCAGCCTGTTGATGTCGCTCCGGAAACGACGAAAGCTGCCGAGGAAGAAAAAGAGGAACGTCATAAGCTGAAATCGGCTGAAAGCGCCGAGCCAACGGCGCGCGGCGACAAGAAGGACAAACTGCCTCCGGTCACGCCCCCGGATTCTCCCTCTACGGCCGTCGTTCGTGGGGAGAGTATCGCGCAGGTTCAGAGACTAATGGTCGAGTCGGACAATTTCGGCGCGGGTCGTAGTGATTCTGCATCGACGCCTTCAAGAACACTGGAGGAGTGGCGTCGTACGAAAGATAGCTGTCAGGGGGAGCTTGACCAGCTTGCCGCCGTCGGCAAGGGGGCAAGAGGCATCCGCCTGACGGAAGGCGCGAAAGACATCAAGCAGCAACTCGAAAAGGCGTTACTCGACGCCAACTATAATATCGGTCTGCTGACCGATGATCGGTCAGAATTTGAGAAGGCAGTCGACTACATAAGAAACTATACCACCAACGAGGGAGCGCCCCACCGTGAGCTGGCGCAGCAATACCTCAAGACTCTGACATCTCTAAAAACGGAGTAGAGTAAGTCACGACAGTCGGCGGGCCGGACAGTGCAGAACTTTTCGGGCGTATTCCCGTATATAAATACCGGGAGAAGAGTGGGCTTATAACGGGAAGGAGTTTATGATGACTCGACGGCTTTACCGTTCGCAGACCGAAAAAGTGATCGGCGGCGTGTGCGGGGGACTGGGTGAGTACTTTGAGGTCGATCCGGTGCTGGTCAGGATCATAGCCGTCCTGTTGGTGCTGGGTCACGGCATCGGTTTGATAGCATACATCATCGCCTGGATAATAATCCCCAAAAGAGAATTAGACGAGGTTGCCGCCGGTGATCCCTCGAAAGTATCCACATCTCCGCAAGAGCCAAAAGCCCCATCGCCCACGTGGCACAAATACGTGCCGGGGCTGGCGCTGATAGTTGTCGGCGTCGCCTTGCTGGTCCGCGAGCACGGGTTCTACTACGATTTTGAAGACATCTGGCCGCTGGTCTTCATCGCCGTCGGCTTGGTACTGATATTCTATAAAGGCAGGAAGCGGGACAGGGTGGCCCGAGTTGACCTGAACCATCACAAAGCCGAGGCCAGCAACGGGGGGCCGATAGTATGACACCGGCAAGATTTCGATGGGGAGTCATCCTGATTCAGATCGGGGGCTTGATTCTTCTCCGGAATGCAGGCGTGCTCAACGACAACTTTTGGGTCGACCTTCTGGTCCTTTCGCCAATCGTCCTGATTGCCATTGGCATCGAGAAGATCTTCACCAAATCGAGACTGCAGTTCATTGCCTACCTGACCTCGGTGGGGCTGTTTTTCGGAGGCTTTCTGATAGCCTTTTACGGCAGCTTTGGCGGGGATACCACCAGTTTCTTTTCCGAGACGATTTACCGCAAGGAGTCGAATCCGAACGTAAAAAGCATCTCGGCCACTCTCCGGCTCGACGACACCGACCTGACTATCAGGGATTCAGGCCGTGACCTGATCTACGGTCGTTTCGACAGGTTCACGCGCAAGCCGAAGATTGATGAACACATGAACTCCGAGGAACTGGAGGTGAGGCTGGTCAGTCGATACGGGAGTTTTCTGGGCGGTGTGGTCCGACTGGATACAGACGGTCCGCAAGACTGGTATTTGAAATTTTCAGAGGATGTGCCGTTGGAGTTGGACTGTTACGGAGATAATGCCGACATCCATCTCAACCTTTCAACGACGCCGCTGAAAAGGCTCCGACTGGACACTAAAGACGCCACCATCTACCTGAAGCTTGGCGTCCTCGAGGACTATGTGGTGATCGCGGTAGCCGGGGAGGATTCCGATCTGAGGTTACGGGTTCCGGCCACCACCGGCCTCAAAGTTGTGGGTGAAGACTACGAGTCGTACCTGGTACGTCTCGGTTTCGACAAGGTCGCCGGTGCGTACATCAGTGAGGGCTACGATACGCTGATTCCAAAGTATGAAATCGATCTTGACGGGGACCTGTCGTCTTTCTCATTGGATTTCTTCTGAGTCCCTGTTTTTTTTGGGGAAATGAGGGCGATAGCCGGCCGACGGCTATCGCCCCTGTCATATGGGGAAGTCCAACCGCTCGTGGTTTTCGTGTCTCATACCTGTCACCGTCCGGAGCCGGCCCGTCAGCGGTCCGGCCGGGAGTGACGGTGTGGAAGCGGGAGAAAACCGTACCGCGGAATCTACGAGTGCCTGAGACTCTCCCTTATCTGTCTTAACAGCAGCACCACCACGCAGATCATGAGCATCGCCGCGAATTCAAAGAGTCGACCGGGCTGGTAGGGAAGCCAGGAAAAAGTCCAACCAAACAGCCTGAGGAACCAATCGACAACGGCAATAAGCAGAAGAAGAAATGCCACGATGAAAAAAAAGCGGCTTAGAATGCTGGTCAATTTGTCAACCATGTTCTCCTCCGTCCGAGTATTGATTAGCTTCTGGGGATGACTTTGACGTCATTATGAATCAGCTCGGCCTCAAAATGGATGCGCACCATCCGGATTGTCCCTTCCTCGTCCTTGAACCACAGTTGCACCCACTCGGGATACTTTGCGATAGTGGTGACCGCCACCAGTTCGCCGTACTCCATGGGGATGCCCTCCAAATCCGAGAGAATGGTCATGTCCAGTTCACGATCAGTGCGCTCGCACGAGATACCGACAATGACGATAATGACAACTGTCAGAGCTAACACCAGTAACTGCTTCATAAAGACCTCCTTCGTTATGTTCTCGCGAGTCCTTACTACGGCCGGCTGGGCTGCGTGATGCTGCTGTTACCGCCCGACCGCACAACCGTCATGTGTCCGTATGCAATTTGCCGCCAACTCCAAGGTGAAAAACGTCAGATTCCGCAAATAACTTAGAGTTCCACAAAAAGCGTGTCAACAAGAACAGCTTGCGGGGCCGTCGCCGTTTTGCGGTGCCATGCGGTATTCGCTGCCCGCACGGAGCCGGACATGCATGCCGGCGGCTGCCGGGCCGCAAAATTCCAATTGCGTTTTGACCGGTCCTTCTTTTTATTCCGGCGATGACGCCGATCAAGCTCAACCTGACCAAGCTGAAGGGCAGGGTGGTAGCTATTGACGGTCCGGCCGGTTCGGGCAAATCAACCACTGCCAGGCTCCTGGCCTCGAGGCTCGGCTACAGCTATCTCGACACCGGGGCGATGTACCGGGCCCTGACCTATTTTGCGTTAAGAAACGCAATATCCCCCTCGGATGGCGAGAAGCTGAAGGTTATCGCCAAGAAGGTGCCCATCGAGTTTGAGACTCACGAGGACGTCAATCGTGTGTTCATAAACGGCGAAGACGTGACCCAAGAAATCCGGAGCCAAGAAGTGACCTCGCACGTCAGCGAAGTGTCCGCCCACTACGATGTCCGTCGGGAGATGGTGGCCAAGCAAAGGAGAATGGGCCGCAAGGGCTCGATAGTCGCCGAGGGGCGGGATACCACGACAGTGGTTTTCGCCGATGCCGACATCAAGATTTATCTCGACGCTTCAGTGCGTGAACGCGCTCAGCGCCGGCTGCTGGATATGGCCCGACTTGGCGTTTCCACCACACTCGAAGAGCAGGAGGCGGAGATTCAAAGAAGAGACAGGCTTGACTCCACTCGGGAAAACTCTCCGCTGACAAAAGCCCGTGATGCTTTTGTGGTGGATACAACCAGCCTGACTATCGAGGGGCAGGTGGAGCACATTATCTCGCTGATCCGCGAAGTATTCAAGTAGCGATGAGACTGCATTATCGTCTGGGGTGGACGCTGGCCCGCCTGATAAGCGTCCTGGTATTCCGAGTCCGAGTCAGCGGACGCGAAAATCTGCCCAAAGAGGGGGGGTTCATACTGGCCCTCAACCATATTTCGTATTTTGATCCGCCCCTGGCGGGATCCTGGGTGAGCCGAGAGTTGTATTTTTTCGCCAAAAAGGAGCTGTTCAAGTACCGGTTGTTTGCGGCGGTCCTGCGAAGTGTCAACGCGCTGCCGGTGAAACGCGGCTCGGTCGACCGGCAGGCCATCAGCCTGGCCGTTAAGGCCGTCAACCGGGGCTATGGTCTGACTCTTTTTCCGGAGGGGACGCGGTCAAGGACGGGCGATTTCCTGGACCCGAAATCGGGCGTGGGGATGATAGCCCGGCAGTCATCATGTCCTATCGTTCCCGGTTATATTTGCGGTTTCAACGATGCCAGAGCGGCGTTTTTCGGCAGGAAGCGTGCCCGCATCGTATTCGGCGAGCCGTTTCCGGCCGGGTGGGTGAGCTCGTTTTCGGCGGAGAAGGACAGCTATATGGCTATTTCAAAGGCGATTATGGCCCGTATCGAAGAGCTCAGAGACAAGACGTTGTGCCTCAAGTAATTCGCAATTCCAGCCGACTTTAATTTCTATCGAAAACTGTCAAAAAGTCCTTGTGATTTTTCCGGTTTTTGTTATATAGAGTGGCTGCTTTTCTGATGTTCATCGAGGACACGAGAAAGTTGCGCGTCTGTCGGTTTTCCCCCGGGAAAAAATCCAAGCCGCCAGATTTTTTAAGGAGGTTCTCTAGAGTCAATGGCAGAAGCCAAAACGATCACAAAAAAACCCGCAAAATCATCAAAACGCAAGGCGACTTCCGCCAGGAAAACCAGAAAAACAAAAACCAAACTGGTCAAGACCAGCACTGTTGCCACTACTGCCAGAACGGTAAGGGAAAGGAGTGCAGAACAGGAAAAGGTCCTGACAACCCGGCACAAACGGATGATCGAAAAGGCCAAAGTCAGATCATCCATGCCGACCACCGAACCGCTTCCCGAAGTGGCGTCCATGAAGATCACAGACGTCTCCGGCGTCGTTTATGACCGCCAGGCGTACGAAGAGATGGTCGAAATGTACGATTCCACTATCAAGGATATCAAGGAAGGGGAACTGGTAACGGGCACGGTTATGGGCGTGGCTCGCGAGGATGTCATCGTCGATGTCGGGTTTAAGTCGGAAGGGATCATTCCCATCCAGGAGTTCCCGGCACCCCTGAACATCCAGGTGGGCGAAACCATCGAGGTCTATCTCGAACAGATCGAGGATAGCAACGGCCAGTTGCTCCTTTCCAAGCAGAAGGCCGATTTCCTGCGAGTCTGGGCGAAAATCCGGGAGATCCACGATTCCGGGGAGACTGTCGAAGGTCGAGTCATGCGCCGCATCAAGGGCGGTCTGGTTGTGGATGTCATGGGCGTGGATGCTTTCCTGCCCGGTTCCCAGGTGGCCCTGCGCCAGGTTCCGGATTTTGACGCTCTGATCAACCAGATGATGGAATTGCGGATCATCAAGCTGAACAAGACACGCCGCAATATTGTCGTTTCCAGACGGGCGGTGCTCGAAGAGGAACGGGAGCACATGCGCTCCAGTCTTCTTCAGGAAATCGACGTCGGGCAGATTCGTCAGGGTGTCGTAAAAAACATCACCGACTTCGGTGTTTTTATCGACCTGGGCGGGGTAGACGGTTTGTTGCATATCACCGACATGTCGTGGGGCCGGATACGTCATCCCTCGGAGCTGGTTTCTCTCGGCGACAAGATCGATGTCAAGATTCTGGATTTCGACAAAAAGACCTCTCGCATTTCACTCGGTCTCAAGCAAATGACACCGTATCCGTGGGAGAATATCGAGCATAAATACCCCATTGGCAAGAAAGTCAAGGGGCGGGTGGTATCGATTACGGATTACGGAGCCTTTGTCGAGTTGGAGAAGGGTATAGAAGCCCTCATCCACATATCGGAGATGTCCTGGACACAGCATATTAAGCATCCGTCCAAGATCATGAATGCCAACGACGAAGTCGAGGCGATCGTGCTGTCCGTCGACAAAGAAAACGAGAAGATATCGCTGGGGATCAAGCAGATGGAGCCCGACCCCTGGGCGACAATCGAAGAGAAATATCCTATCGGCAGGATCGTGCACGGCAAGGTTCGTAACCTGACGGCCTTCGGCGCCTTCGTCGAACTTGAGGAAGGCATCGACGGGCTGGTGCACATCTCCGATATGTCCTGGACCAAGCGCATTCAGCACCCTTCCGAGGTGATGAAAAAGGGCGATTCCGCGGATGTAAAGATTATCCGCGTGGACCATGAGAATCGGCGGATTTCACTGGGGTACAAGCAGCTTTCGGAAGATCCGTGGCCGCAAATATCCAAGAAATACGCAGTCGGCTCCGAGTGCCTGGGTTCTATAACCAAGGTGCTTGACCGAGGCGTCGTGGTTGATCTCGATGGCGACGTGGAGGGTTTTGTTCCCACCACACAGCTGGGCGCCAAGGACATCAGTGATCCTTCCGGTGTTTTCAAGGAAGGTGAGCAGATTCCGCTTCAAGTGATAGAATTCGACCGCAACCAGCACAAGATCGTGCTTTCGGTGCAGGCTTATTACAAGAAGCGGGAGCGGGCCGAGTACGATGAATATCTGGCCAAGCACCCGGCCACGGCCACCAAGTCTATGGCGGAGGCCATGCCTGAGGAATTGAAGGTCGAGAAGGAGGCTACTGCTGAAGCGGCGGCCGTCGACGAGTCTCCGGCCGAGGCTCTCGCAGATGAAACCCCTGTGAGCGCCGAGACTGAGGAAGCGGAGGCTGAGCAGGCCGAAGAACCGGCAACTCCGCCTGAGGAGCAATCCTCTGAAGAGGCCGAACCTGACGAGAACGAGGACGAAGAGAAAACAGAATAACCCCCTTCTTTTGTTACATAGACGTAGTGCCAGCACTTGCTGGCACCGATACCGGCAGGTTACGATAAGGAACCTGCCGGTTTTTTGCAGCGATCTGTTATCTGGAAGATAGAAATCGCACCAGCGGGAAATTTCCCGCGCCTCCGGCCGCGAAACGAGTTATATTGGGGTTCTATGAGCCAAAACAAAGTGACCCGCCGAGTCTCGTTTCAGACTGTAGGCTGCCGCCTGAACCAGTACGAGACGGAGAGGATGGCTGCCGACCTGCACCGGTACGGATTCCGCCGCGTAGGCAGGGGTGAACCTGCTGATTTATATATCATTAACACATGCACGGTCACGCACCGGGCCGATTCCGACTGCCGCTATCTGATTCGCAGAGCGGCCCGTCAGAATCCTGATGCCAGGATCGTCGTGGCCGGCTGTCTAGTCGACAAGGACGCGGAGGCGGTCGAAGAAATGGAGCAGGTACACGGGGTTATTCGCAACCGCGAAAAGGATTCCATGACGAAACTGCTGGTCCAGCGATTCCCGGACCTGTTCAGCCGCGAGCCGCATGGATCCGACACATGCCGCCTGGCCGAGTTTTATGATCACAACCGGGCCTGGATAAAGGTCTCGAATGGCTGCAACCAACGCTGCTCATATTGTATCCTGCCCCGGGTGCGCGGCCCGCTGAACAATCGCCCGGTAGACGAGGTAATCAACGAGATTGATGACCTGGTGGGGCATGGTTACGAAGAGGTCGTAATTACCGGCATCAATATGGGCATGTATAAGGATCGTGGAGCCAAGGCCCCGGTCGAGAGCCTGGCCGGGTTGTGCCGACGCATCCTGGAGGAGACCGACCTTAAAAGGCTGCGGCTGTCGTCGGTTGAGCCGCAGACGATACGCCGGGAACTGATCCAAACATACGCCGAAGCGAAAGGCCGTATCTGCCGTCACTGGCACATACCGCTTCAGTCGGGTTCGGATCGAGTCCTGAAGCTGATGCGTCGGCCCTACGACCGGGATCACTTCCTCAAGTTGCTCGCTGAAATCAAGGAGAGCGTTCCCGGGACCATTATCGGTGTCGACGTGATTGTCGGCTTTCCGGGGGAGACCGATGAGGATTTTGAGCAGTCCCGGCAGGTCTGTCAATCCGGCTTAATCGATTATTTACATGTGTTCAGCTATTCGGACCGGCCGGGAACATTTGCTGCAGAAGAACTCACCGAGAAGATCAATCCGGAAGTCATCAAAGCGCGTAACACCACTCTCTCGCGGATCTCCGGCAGTTTGAGATTGAAAGCCAACCAGCGGCAAATCGGCCAGGTCCTTCATGTCATATGCGAGCACCGTACATCGACTGACAATACTCTGTGGGCTGTCTCCGACAATTACATAAGAGCGAAGATGCCCGAAGGATATAAGAGCAGCCGCCGAATTGTCGACCTTAAGGTGACCGCCGCGGACCAGGAAGGTGTTTCAGGGGAGTTGAATTGAGCTAGAACCGAGAGTTCTGTGTTTCGGAGAGACAGCCCCGCTTGGATTCCGAACAGAATTTCATCCTTGCCAAGCAGACCAACAATCGCATACCTTTGAGTGAGCGTTCACCCGGATCGTGAATGTGTCGTCTTACTCACCGGTTAAAGCGGTGCGTTGCGAACGGTAACCTGGAGGATTACACATGAACTTGCCAATTCCCCGGTCGCTCAGAGTTGCAGGCAGAGTCCTCGTAGCAATCCTGATGGGCATATTTGTACTGAACTCAGTGGCGGTGGTGGTAATGAATTCTGATCGCCTGCCGTCGGCGCTACGATCCCAACCTTGGTCTGAAGGTTTCCTTAGCCACACTATTATGTGGCTGATATCATTGATCCTGATACTGGTTGTCTCCAGGGGGAAACTGCGATCTTTTGGCTTCTGCAGAGGGGAAAAGTACAAGACGGCACAGATCATTATTCCGGGAGCGGTCGCCGGACTCGCATTGGCGACAGTTTTGCATTTGTTTCCGGAAGACTCTGAGGCTTTCCAACGGGACTATTCTTTCGTCCAGACTGTCATCTTTGTTTGGCTCTATGCCAGTGTTAGCGAAGAAATACTTACCAGAGGGCTGATACAGGGTTTTCTGAATCCATTGGTTCAATACGGTTTTTCCATCTTTGGCGTGAGAATAAGTCTTCCGGTTTTGACCGGTGCTCTTTTCTTTGGACTGATGCATGCCGCCTTGCTTACCACTGGCATGGCGTTGTTTCCCGTGATAAGTATTGTCGTATTCGCTTCCGTACTGGGGCTGATCGCCGGATACCAAAGAGAGCAGACAGGGAGCCTGATTCCGGCGATAATTGTACATGCTCTTGGCAACATTGGCGGGTACTGCATAGGATTGTTCATTGCGTGATACTGCACCGGAGTTGGCAGCATTCGCGTAATACTGTTCAACCAAACGGCGTGGCGCAATAGCGTCCGCGCCGCTTTTGAGTCAGTCCGAAATATGCTCAAGTGCGTATTGAGCTGTATGATTCTCAGGGCAATCTGAGATTGATATGGGCCGATCAAGATCTTCCCGCCGGCGCGTATAAGGTGGATTTCAGCGGCCTCAGTCTTGGACCCGGTATCTACTTCGCCAAGCTATCCGTGAATGACGACGCGACCTCAACAAAACAAATAGTCCTTTCCCGCTAAACGGGAAAATCTTTCCGCTTCACACTGCTTGACCAGACCGTCCACACGTTCACTCTCAGCACTTAAGACGTTTTACATCAGCAGGTTAGGCTGGTGCGCGACATAACGGCACGGGCGTTGCTTAACAATGCCGTGGAAAAAAGTTTTTGCGTGGAGTCTATCAGTGACTGACGAAGAAAAAACGAAAGCGGAACCGAGCGACAAGGAAGCCGTGAAAAGCCCTGAGAAGAGCCGCGGGCCGCTTTCTTACGTGATCTGGGGAGGCCTGGTGTTGGTTCTGGCAATCGGAATTTCCTTTCTGACCATGACCTTACTG
>JAOUEU010000392.1 GCA_029858555.1 Candidatus Zixiibacteriota bacterium | reverse complement strand
ACCGTAGATAAAAGCGTAAACACCAGCGCCTGGATGGTCGACAACAGCAAGCCCAGCAGTATGAAGGGTACATTCAGGGGCAGGCCGACCCAGGATTTGGTGAACGAAAGGGCCGCCAGGCCCAGTCCCACGAAGGCCGCCACCAGAATATCCTCGCCGGTAATATTGCCGAATAGACGGAGGGCCAGGCTGAAGGGTTTGGCCAGCTCGCCGATGATGTGCATGGGCAGCATCAGCGGCACCAGGCACCAGCCGATAATATTGCGAGGCTGGCCGGCCATGTGATCCACGTAACCGATCATTCCCAGCCGCCGGACACCCGTGTACTGGGCATAAAGAAAGACCAGAATCGCCAGCGACGCGGTAATATTGATGTTGGTGGAAGGAGCCATGCCCAGCGGGATGATGCCCATGAAATTCATGGCCAGAATATAGAAGAACAGCGTTCCCAGAAAGGGTGTGTACTTCCTGGCGTTCTTGCCCAGCACGCTGTAGAGGAAGTTGTACATACCTTCGACCAGCATCTCGATGAAATTCTGAAATGGTCCCGGGACAAGCTCCCGCTTGCGATAAACCAGAACCGAAACCAGCGAAAAGAAAATCGCGATGACAAAGGCGAATATCACCGGCTTCCACAGCCCCAGAGCTTCACTATGGATAAAGCTGTTAAGCAGGCCGACCAGGTCGGGAAGATGGGTACCGCCACCCTCGTGTTTTTCGGCTCCCCCGCCTTCGACCACCGCCAGGACCGGCGCCAGCCGGGACATGAATACATTGACGATGTTACCTGTTGTAACCATCAGCGGGCTTTCTGCAGTCCCTCTTCGCGTTGCAACTTATCATCGAGCGCCAGATACAGGCGGCCGAGTGCTTTGAGGACCAGCACTCCGAAAAGAGAGGAGAACCCCACCATCAAATGCAGGGGCTCAAATTGCGGCACCTTCAGCAAAAAGTAACCGGATGCGTACAGCAGGGGAAATTTGACGAGCGCCAGCGCCACCGCCCTGGCCTTGTCGGCCCCGCCCGGTCGGATGGTCGTGCGAATCAATGCGGAAACAAAAATGAAATTGACGATTCCCCAGACGCCCCCGGAAAAAACGGCCAGAGTCGGGTAAACTCCGAAATAATACAGGCCAACAGGCAGGAATATCAACAGCACCACCCCCGTGGTTCGCAGAGTCCGGTCCAGGAAATCCAGTTTCAGGTTACTTTTCATCGTCCTTTTCTATAGCCGAAGATTTCTTAACCAATGCGTATATTTCCAAGCCCGCCGAAGCAAAACCCAGAACCACCCCGATTATCATCAGAGTCGGCTCGGTTTTCAACCTGGCATCGAGCCACTTACCGACAAAAAATCCCACCAGAGGAGCGGCCACCAGAATAGCCGGCACCATCGCCAACAGACTTACTTGTCTTAAGTCTCTGGTCGGCTTACCCTTAGATCGGGGATTAAACATGGCCTTTGTCGGTTCTGACCGCCAGGTCATTAAGCCGGAAATATATCCATGAGTGCAGTCGTGTCAACGTCTTTTTTTGCCTATCTGGCCGCGGTGAGTGTCACTGTGACTGTTCCAGAAAACCGGATGGTACGCTCCGCCATCCTCCTTCACACTCCAAGGAAACATTGTCGAATCTCAACAGCAATTAAAACACTGGCAGTCCATCAGACCTCTCTAACGCGTGAAGAGGATGTTTGGTTCATGAATTTCGCATTTTAGCAGACCGGTTTCGAGGGCGCACGCGTGCATGGCGGGGTGCGCACAGCAAAATACGATGAGATGGATACATATCGTCCGAGTTGGGGAACTCGTTATATGGCCGAAAGATTTCGTTATTCTGTTACACTAAATTATACGATATTAAATTTTTGCTCATAAGGTTATGAGACTTGCCCACTTGACAATAATCGCCGCCTTTTGCCTTGCCGCCTTCACGGCTGTCATCGTGCGGGCCGAGCCATCGGCGGCCCCAGGGGAACCGGCGTCCCTGTCCAAATTCGACCTGCGGAAGTTCGCGACGGATGAATGGCCGTATGTGACGTATCAGATTCACAATAACGGCCGGTTCTACAACACTATCATCAATAATGGCATAACTGGCAACATATTCGATTTCGAGGACAACCAGCAGAACAAGGCAGCGCCTTCGTTTTACTACCCGCGGTACAGCCGGGTGCCGCATGGAGTCTTCAGCGGGCTCTGGGTCGGCGGTGTGCTCCGCAACG
>JAOUEU010000127.1 GCA_029858555.1 Candidatus Zixiibacteriota bacterium | reverse complement strand
GATGGTTAAGGCGTTGTGACTGATGAAATCAAAAAATTTGTCGACCGGGGCCAACCCCGCCGGGACATGGTCAGCTATATAAAGGATATGCCAGCCGTCACGGTCGCGATAGGGTTGAGAAATCTCCCCCGCTTTCATGGAAAAAGCGATTGAGTCAAAAGGATCGTAGTACTTGCCGCGGGGCGTCCAGCCGACCAATCCACCCCTGTCCCGCGTATAGATATCCTGTGAGTATTCCCGGGCCACGGATGGGAAAGAATCGGTGGCCAGCGCCTTTTCATGGGCCTCGAACGCCAGCCTTTCGGCCTCCCGCTCCAACTGCTCTTCACTGAAAGTGGTGTAACGCGCCGAATCCGGACTTCTCAATAGACCTCCTGCGGCAATCATTATCTGGTACAGCAGAACGTGTTCCTCGGCTGTGAACAATTCCGGGTTGGCGTGGACAATCTCCCGGACTTCCTGAGAATCGATGGTCACCCGGTTGTAGACCATCTCTTCGAAATACCGCCGGGTCAGCAGCCCATGAAGCCGCAACTTGTACAAATGAAACTGCCTTCTGTAGTCTTCGAGGCGAACTCCCGCAGCCTTTAGGCCGGCAAGAGTGTCAGTTACCAGGCTGTCCAGATACCACTCAATGGTGGCGACATCAACGACTCCGCCTCGAGGCAGAAGTCTGCTTTCGACCAGGGCCTTCTGCAGGTCGGCCATCGAAAGGGAGAAATGGTCGCCGGCTTCAACGACATCATAGTCGAACTCTCTAATGTTGTAGTCATACACCACCGATGGGCGCTGACCGCAGCCTTCGGCGAGCATTACAATCACCAGGGTCAATAGAACAATGGGGCGAATCATCATCTCTGCAACTCCATGTAATGTCGTAGAAATCGAAAAATTATACAATGGAGGGGCAAAAACAAGCCCAAAAATCCAGAAAATCAGACGGGAACAACGGGACCGGCGGTCCCAGCCGGCTCTTTCCCCACCTTCTCCGGAGAAAATTTCGCAAATTCGATGAGGAAAGTCGTACCTTCGTTCTCCTGCGATGTCACGTTGATGTTGATCTTGAGGGAAGAACAGATGCGATGTACAATAGACAGCCCCAGGCCGGTGCCCTGTCTCTTGGTCGAATAGAACGGCTGGTAGATCTTCTTGAGTTGCTCGCGGGGAATTCCCGGCCCGTTGTCCTGAACGTACAATTCCACCGTGTTTTGCCCGCGACCGACGGCCAAACGAAACGTAAGGTCTCCGGGGTTTCCGGCAAAAGCTTCACAGGCATTGACGGCCAGATTCAGTAGAAGCTGTTTGACCAGGTCCTCATCACCGACGACGTAAACAATGGATTCGTCGGACTGAAAACCGATGTTGATATTATCACGGAAGCTGTCGTGGTGATACAGAATCTCTATTGTTTCACTTATGACATGGCAGAGTTCCAGTTTGCTGTAAGTGGGCCGGTCAATACGGGCGTAAGACAGGAACCCGCTAAGAATCTTGCTAAGGCGGTGCGATTCTTTGACGATCAGGCTCATCAGACGTTCGTTTTCGCCGGTGAGTTGTAACTCATTCTTGAGCACCTCGACCGAGCCCGAGATGGATGCCAACGGGTTACGGATCTCATGCGCTATAGAAGCTGATAATTCCCCGATAGCCGCCAGCCGGTCGGCGGTACGAACCTTTGCCTCGAGCCTTTTGGCTTCGGTCAGGTCGGAGAATATGGCGATGACCCCCCGCAGGGTCTGGCTTTCCTCAGTCAGTATTGAAGTCGAGAGGCCCAGCGGAAGGCTGGTGCCATCCTTATTCCTGATCATTACCTCTTGTCGGGGATGTTCAGTGCAGTGGTTCAGCCCGTCCAGCAGAGCCGTGACCAGGTGCGGCATGCGCTCCGAAAAGGCTTCTTCGCAGCGCAGCCCCTTGACCTCCTCCTCGCGGTAACCAAGTATTCGCTCGGCGGCGTGATTGAAATAGACAATGTATCCCTGAGAATCTATCGTCAACAGGCCGGAGTTGAGATGGCGAAGGATGTCATCAGTCTCCAGCCGGGCTCTCCTGAGGGCCCGCGAGGTTGCGGCCAGCTGGCGGCCCTGGGACTTCAGCCTCTCCGCCAGATAGCCGGATATGAAGGCCACCAGGTAGAATATCAGTATGTGAAGAAAGATAGAGTAAAAGACGCTGTCCTGAGCCGAGAAAATCGTCCGCAGCGCTTTCATCGAGATGTCCGGTCTGACGGTGCTGCTCAGGCCCAGCCAGATGATGAAGGCATAAGCCATCGACACCAATGATGCCACCAGTAAGGTACCCACCAGCCGGTAGACCAGCGCGGCCGAGACGATTGTCAGGATAAACAACGCCGAAAACGAGGAATGCACGTTGCCGGTGGCATAGATAATGCCCGACTCGATCGATATTTCGAGCAGGAACTGAAAGGCAATGACGGATGTAACCAGGTCCTTCAGCCTGAGCTTCTTGTCGAACGCCAGTAGGACCGTGAAAAAAAGAGTAAAAACCGAATAGGTTATAAACTGCAGTCGCAGAAAGCCCGGATAGTGCATCCAGAAGACCACGACGGCAAAAATTATAACAAATGAGGCCAGTCGCAGAGGAATGAACCAGCCCAGTCTGTCCAAGCGCTCTCTTGGTTCCATCAATAATAAACGGCGCCTCATGGGCGCCGTTATACCAACTCTTAAGGTTTTCTAGACCGCAGGCAGCACATGGCCGACGGCTCTATATCTTCCCGATGATGTCGAACATCGGCAGATACATGGCTATCAGGATGCCTCCGATCACCACGCCCATGAGCACGATGATGACCGGTTCAATGATGGAGGTTAACGCCGAGACGGCCTCATCTACTTCTTCGTCATAAAAGTCGGCGATCTTGTTCAGCATATCGTCGAGTCCGCCGGTCTTTTCGCCGACCGAGATCATCTGGGTTACCATCGGCGGGAAGACGCCCGATTCCTTCAAAGGCGCCGTGATGGTGTCACCTTCCGCAATCGATACCACCGACTTGTTGATGGCGTTGGCGATAACCAGATTACCGGCCGTCTTACCGGTTATTTCGAGAGCCTCCAAAATCGACACACCCGATGACAGCAGAGTGCCCAGGGTCCGCGTAAAACGGGCGATAGACGATTTGCGCACCAGGTTTCCGAAAACAGGGCTGGACAGAAGCACCTTGTCGAACAAAAGGGCGCCGGCGGGTGTGCGCTTCCACCACAGGAAGAGACCCGCCAGGCCCAGAGTCCCGAAAAACAGGTAAAGGAAATTCGCTTTCAGGAAGTTCGATATGCTCAGGACGATCTGGGTCGGAGCCGGTAATTCAGCGTTCAGGCCGCCGAACATTTTCGCAAAGACCGGCACGATGAAGGCAAGCATACCAATCGTGACGGCGGCGGCCACAAACATAATCACCGATGGGTAAACCATGGCACCTTTCACCTTGCGCACCAGTTGATCGGCTTTTTCCCGGTACAGCGCCAGACGAACAAGGATGGCATCAAGGGCGCCGCCGATTTCGCCCGCTTCGACCATGTTGGTATAAAGCTGGTCAAAGACTTTGGGGTGGCGTGACAGGGATTCACTGAGAGTCGACCCTCCCTGGACACCCTCCTTGACCTGACTGACAACCTTGGCCAACTCCTTGTTTTCCATCTGGGAAGAAAGAATATCAAGGCACTGGACCATGGGCAGACCGGCTCCAATCATGGTCGCGAACTGACGGGTAAACCGCGAGACGTCGATTTTCTTGATACCGGTACCGATCTTGATCTGGATGTCGGCCGCCTTCTTGGATATGGAAGTGACCAGGATGCGATTCTGCCTCAGAACGCGCTCAAGGTCGGCTTTGGTCTTGGCTTTGAGCGACCCCTGTACGGCCGCACCGGCCAGGGTTTTACCCTTGTATTCAAAAACTGGCATTACGACAATCCTTTCTTATCACGTCTATCGTGTAAAAGCCGGCGTCTTCTCGCGCGATAGCATCTCACCCAGTTCCTGCGTATTGCCACTATAGTTCATGGCATCATTCAAGGTGATTTTGCCTCCGAGGTGCAGCTCCGCCAGCGACTGGTTCATAGTCTTCATACCGTATTTTTGACCCGACTGGATCATCGAGTAAATCTGATGGATCTTGTCATCGCGAATCAGGGCGCGGATGGCCGGCGTGACGATCAGAATCTCCAGACTTATCACCCGGCCGCCGCCGATCCTGGGTATCAGGGTCTGCGACACGATGGCCTGCAGCGTAAACGAGAGCGTCACTCGAATTTGCTCCTGCTGGTTCGTCGGGAAAGAGTCCACGATTCGGTTAATCGATTCAGCAGCCGAGTTGGTGTGAAGGGTGGCAAAAGCCAGGTGACCCGTCTCCGATATCTGAAGAGCTGATTCGATCGTCTCCAGATCGCGCATCTCGCCCACCAGAACAACATCAGGGTCTTCGCGGAGAGCATATTTCAGAGCCGATGAAAAGGAATTCGTATCCGAATAGACCTCCCGCTGGTTGACCAGCGCCGTCTGGTGCCGATGGAGATATTCAATGGGGTCTTCGACGGTGATGATGTGCACCGGCCGTTCCTTATTGATCTTGTCGATGACGGCCGCCAGCGTGGTCGACTTACCGGAACCGGTCGGACCCGTCACCAGGACCAGCCCCCTCGGCATTTTTGCAAAGTCGGCGATGACCTTGGGCAGTCCCAATTCTTCGAAAGTTTTGATCTCGTAGGGAATCTGCCGAAGAACCACTGCCATGTTACCGCGCTGCATGAACAGATTGCAGCGGAAACGACTCATGGATTCAATACCGAAGGAAAAATCGAGTTCGGAGTTTTGTTCAAATTTGAGTTTTTGTTTTTCATTCAACATCGAATATGAGAGCTTTTTCGTCTGTTCAGCACTTAGCAGGTCATAGTTGAGACGCTGCAGTTTTCCGTCGACGCGCACGACAGGAGGTGAGCCAACGGTTAAGTGCAAATCCGAGGCCCCCATCTTGACCATTTCTTCGAGAAGCTCACGCAGATTAGTCATGCAATTCTCCAAATCCTGTAGGTCCAGCCGCCGATTCACGGCTTTTTAAGTATATCGGTAAACCGGACGTAATCTTGAGAGGGAAATAAGCCGTTTTGGCCTATAACCCGTTGAATGACAAGATATTTCCCGGGGAATTAACGATCGCTGCTGGTAGTGGCGAATACTTCTTCGATATCGATAAGACCGCTTTTCATTTTCTCCACAGCGGCCATGCGCAGACTGTACATACCCTCGATAAGAGCCGCTTCCCTGATCTCGACATCGGTAGCCCTGGCCAGAATCAACTGCTCGATTTTCGACGATATAGGCATGACCTCGTATATGCCTGTCCGCCCGGCTTTGCCGGTTCCGTTGCAGTCGCTGCAGCCCTTGCCTCGGTAGGCTCTGATATTTCTGAGAACTTCCGGCGACACGTGAAGGCTCTCCACCTGTTCCTCGGTCAGGTTGACCTCTTCCTTGCAGTTCTGACAGATCTTGCGAGTCATGCGCTGGGCCATGATGAGGCGTGTCGCGGACGACACCAGGTAGTGCGGGACGCCCATGTCAATCAGTCGATTGACGGAAGACGGGGCGTCGTTGGTGTGCAGGGTTGAAAACACCAGGTGACCGGTGAGCGCCGCGCGAATGGCGATTTCGGCGGTTTCACCGTCGCGGATCTCACCGACCATGATAATGTCCGGATCCTGCCGCAGAAAGGAGCGCAGGGCGGCGGCGAAGGTAAGACCTATCTCGGACTTCACGGCCACCTGATTAATACCTTCGAAGTTGAACTCGACCGGGTCCTCAGCCGTCATGATGTTGACATCGACCTGGTTGATTTGCTTAAGCGCCGAGTACAGGGTCGTCGTCTTACCTGAGCCGGTCGGGCCGGTGACGAGAATAATGCCGAAGGGCGCGTGGATCGTCTTTTCGAATCGCGTCAGGTCTTCTACACGGAAACCGAGCTTCGTCATGTCAACCATCAGCGCCATGGGGTCCAGTATTCGCATGACGATTTTTTCACCGAAGATGGTCGGCAGCACCGAGACACGCAGGTCAACGGTTCGCCCGGCGGTCTTTACCTTGATGCGACCGTCCTGGGGCAGACGCCGTTCCGAGATGTCCAGCTCCGCCATGATCTTGACGCGCGAGATTATCGCCGCTCGGTACTTGAACGGCAGGGGTGCCATCTCCCGCAAGTCACCGTCGACGCGGTAGCGGACACGGATGCGTTTTTCGTACATCTCTATGTGGATATCCGAGGCTCCCATCCTGATGGCGTCACTGATGATGGAATCCACCAGCTTGACCAGGGGCTTGTCCTGAATCGCTGAAAGAAGGTCGGACTCGGTGGGACCTTCTTCCATTTCCACCAGTTCCAGGTCGCTGTCGTTCTCCAGGCCCTTGACAATTTCGGACAGCCCGCCGGCGTCCGTGTAGTGAGCATCGATCGCTTTCTCTATGGCTGCTTCCGGCGAGATTACCGGCTGCACCGTGCAGCCGGTGATGAACTTGATGGCATCGAGAACATAGATGTTGTTGGGATCGCCGATGGCTACCAGCAGGGTCTTGTTGAGTTTCGAGACGGCGATAACTTTAAACTTGCGGGCAATGTCGAGAGGAATGAGTTTAACGACCTCGGGGTTGAGTTCCACGTCCCCGAGTCGCAGAGCCCCGATCTTCAGATGTTTGCCGATAAAAGTAGCCAGTTCGTCTTCAGATTGCACCGCCCCCACTTTGACCAGGGCTGATTCAAACTTCTCTTTCTTGTCTTTGACGAGAGCCAGCGCCTTATCAGCCTGATCCTGGGTGACTTTACCGGCTTTTACGAGTATTTCACATAATTCGGACGACATTGAGACTCAATCCAGCATTCTTTGTTTATCCATAGCCCATAGCTTCAGTCTGCTTCCAACCCCCGTACGCCCGTCAATCCTGGAAAATGTCGTCCAGTTTATCCTGGGCCATGTCGGCAAAATCGTTGGAAATGCCGATCTTGCCGCCTGCCTGTGAGTTCTGCTTAATCTTTTCAAACACCTTGGCAAGTTCAATGGCCGTCTCCTTGGCGTAGAGACGCACCATGCCTATGGTCGTCCGGTCATCGAAGATGACCACCAGAATAGAACGATCCCCCACCAGCGACATGTGGATATGATCCTTCTTGCCCTGATGAAAGAGCACCGAGAATTCGGGTTCACCCACCAGACGGGCTATTTCCTTGGTCGAAGCGAAGGAACCGGCCAGCAATGCAGCCAGCGCCGTAGTATCCAGCGAATGCGTGAACCCCTGGCGCGTGATGAGATGGCCGTCTTTGTCCACCAGCAAGGCACACTTCGCCTCACATCCCTTCAGCATCCTGGATATCAGAGACTCAATCTGGTTTATCTCTTCTTCGTAAATGATAAGACTATCATCAGACATGTGTCAGCCTCCTCGCTGGCTATTTTACTCCGAATAGACGTTTAAAAAATCCCCGCTTTTTAAGCTCCCCCCGACGCTTGATCGAGGGAGCCATGACAGGTGTTGACAGACCATTCTCGTCGTCCTCCGCTTCCGTATCGCCGCCGCTGACAACCTTTCTCTCCAGGCTGCCGTCCTGCGGCTGATCACTCTGAACCGGAGTAAATGTCGAAGGTCTCATCTTTTTATCTTTAACGGCGATCCTTTGACTCTGGCTCCCTGGATAGGGCCGGTACTGCGAAGCGTGTGACTCCTGGGATGGTCTGGCCAGGGTGGCGGTGGACGTTCCCCCGGACGCGGCCGAGGGTTCGCTCCCTGCCGGGGAAACGGCCCGGACGGATTCACGACTTACCGGCGCGGGCCCGGGCGGCTCCTCTTTACTCGCTGAAGATGCTGCGGCATCAGCCTGTCCTTCGGATGGCGCCGGCTCAGCCGGGCGCTCACCCGCCGGCGTCCGACCATCCGCCAGCGGCGGCGTCCGCCTGGGGCCGCTGCTTTGCTTGGCTCTGTCCAGCACCAGCTTAATGATTCTCTTCAGCGTGTCAAAAACGCCGTTGCCCAGAGTCGCCGAAGCCTCGAAATGCGGTACGTTGCGCGGATTCAGCCTGGCGTTCATCGCCTCCACCGACATCACGCCGGGAAGGTCGCGCTTGTTATACTGAATCACGAGCGGTAATTCGTTCAAATCGTATCCGTATTCGCGCAGGTTATCCTCAAGATTGAGAAGGGAGTCGATGTTCTCATCCATTTTATCCGGCTGACTGTCGGCCACGAACACCACCCCGTCGACACCGCGCAGAACCAGCTTGCGAGTGGCGTTATAGTATACCTGCCCGGGAACCGTGTACAGCTGGAACTTGGCGGCAAAACCGTTGATGGTACCGATGTTGATCGGCAGGAAATCAAAATAGAGGGTTCGATCCGCCTCCGTGGCGAGGCTTATCATGTTACCACGGGTGTTACCGGGAACTTTCTCGTGGACATATTGGAGATTGGTGGTCTTGCCGGACAAACCGGGACCGTAATATACAATCTTACAGCAGACTTCTCGTGACGAATAATTGATAGATACCATAGCTTACTTTTCGCTCATCCATTTCTGATTAACTTGCCACTCGCAACTTGCTGATCGCGTTCTTGATTTCCAGTCGGATCAGCCCGATGTTAACGTCTCTGGCGGTCGTAACCACCAGTATCCCCAACCCGGCGTCGGTGAAAAACAGCTTGCCCTGCTCAGCTTCGATCGTGACCTGCTTAAGTGAACTGGTGTCCAGACGGTCCAGTGACTTTTGAATGTTGGCCTGAATCGATGCCGCCAGGGCCCCGATGGTCTCCACTTCATAGTTGGCATCCAGATCGGCGGCAATGACGATGCCGTCGTTCCCGACCACCATCGAGCCGGTTACACCCGAGGTTTTGTTCAGTTCATTCAGTACTTGGTACATATGACCTCTCCGCATCCGCGAACAGCTTCTGGCTGTATCGCTCTGCCATGTATTTTCTTATTATCTCCAGAGCCTGGTTAATTCGTATATTCAGGACATCATCGGCCTGACGTTCAGCTACAACCATCAGGCTCACTCTCTCTTCGCTGGCAATGACGACTCTCTTGTCTCTTACGGACACGTCTATTTTCTCGGGAGCGCCCAATCGCGCACGGTCCAGAACGTCCCGGTTCTGCTGCGCAAAAACCAGCGCCAGCGGTGCCAGGTCCTCGGCCACCGTACCGCCCCTGGTAAACTGCGAGA
>JAOUEU010000126.1 GCA_029858555.1 Candidatus Zixiibacteriota bacterium | reverse complement strand
AAAAGGTTTAAAATCGAGCCTGAACAAAAAACTCGTTGTCCTCGGCGTTGCCCTGTTGGTGTTTTTTGTTTATTCCATGTCACTCTTGACCGAGCGGCTGGAGATTATGGGCTTCACAGCCACCGCCGGCCTGGAGTATCTGGAGAGCCATCACCACGTCATCATCAGCGATACCGTCTGGGATCTGGCCTCCGGAAGTGACTGGTTCGCCGTCGTGGTGTATACGGCAGTCAGTCTCGTGCACTACTTCATCCATGGCTATTACCAGTTCTTCCTTCTCGTTCAGACCTTTGATACGGAGAATTTCACCTGGGGGGCGACCCAGTTCTACCCGCTTTTCAAGTTTTTCGGCGTGCTCGGGTTTGACACCGTGTCGGCGGCCGAGCTGTTTAACCTCGTTGAGGAACCCGGCGTCTATTCCACCTTTTTTGGGCCGGTTTTTATGGATTTCGGCTACTGGGGTTTTCTTTATTGCTTTGTGCTCGGCATTGTCTGCCAAATGTCATGGCTCAAGGCGCAATCGTATCATCCCTTCCACCTGATGCTGTACCCCTATTGTGCCTCGGTGTTGTTTCATTCGTCGTTTCTCAATATGATTCGCGGGGGCATGGGCATGTATTTTCTCGTAGCCGTGGTTCTGGCCGGTTTCATTCTGCGTGTTGCGGCCCGGTACTCCGTAAGAGAGGGTGCTGATCACACGCAGGAGAGAGCGGCCGTGCCGTCATGAAAAGAAACCTGATTTTCAGAGCCGGTGGGGACACTGCTGCCGTTGGGTCGGACTCCTCGAGCGTAAGAAGAATAATCAAGCGCTTTCTGTCACACCATGATGCATTCTTTGATCTGGCGAAACGGGGTGAGATGCTTGTCAATTTCATCACCAAGAGAGTGCACGATTCGGACTATCTTTTTTTCGCCAATTTCAATGAATTGAAGAGCGGTCTGTTCGTGGACATTGGGGCCAATTGCGGCCAATCGGCGCTATCGTTTGCGGCGGTAAACAAAAAAATGGCCATCATGTCATTCGAGCCGAACAAGATGCTGGAAAAAGACCTCAAATTGGTTGCCCGAGCCATCGGGCCCCGCTATTGCTATCATCTGTTTGGCCTCGGTCATGAGGACTCGCGGCGTGATTTCTTTGTGCCCAGAGTCCGCCGGTCGCTGCGCACTCAGGAAGGTACGTTCGTACTCGACGAACTGGCCCGGGCCCGGGACCGCATCGGTCAGGATTACGAGATTGTCAAGCTCGAATTTGACATCATAAACTTCGATCGCCTGAACCTTGCGCCGACATTCGTCAAGATCGACGTCCAGGGATTCGAACTGAGTGTTGTCGCCGGCATGACCGCCACTCTGGAGAACTGCCGGCCGCTTCTGATGATCGAGAATAACTCGCAAATTGACGCTATCGGGATGGAGCTGGCACGGACGGACTATGAGCTGTTTTCCTACGACAGCGCCGCGAATAAACTGGGCCGACCGGTCGACAGGCAGTCGCGAAACTATTTTGCTCTGCCGCATGCCGGGTCGGAGAACGCCCAAGCGACCGATATCGCCTGGGCGCTGACAACATGATACCTGGCGGGAACGAAGAATGCCGCAGGAATGTGATGTTGTCGGCGACTAAAGTATCCCGAATCCGGGCCGATTTTACATGCTGGGAGATAGAACAATACCAAGCGGGATGTAAGCGTCCATGGCACAACCACGAGTAGCGATTGTTCATGACTGGCTGGTGACTTACGGGGGAGCCGAGCGCGCCCTCGAACAGATTCTGAAGCTGTACCCGCAGGCGGATTTGTATGCTCTCTACGATTTCATTCCGCCCGATGACCGGGATTTTATCCTGAACAAGACCGTCACGACATCCTTCCTGCAGCGTTTTCCTTTTGCCAGAAAGAAGTACCGCAGTTACCTGCCCCTGATGCCGCTCGCCGTCGAGCAATTTGACCTGTCGGCCTACGACCTGGTAATATCCAGCTCCTATGCCGTCGCCAAAGGGGTTATCACGGGGCCGGACCAGGTACACATATCCTACGTGCATTCGCCCATGCGCTATGCCTGGGATCTGACCCACCAATATCTGCGTGAGGTCGGTCTGCGATCGGGGCCGAAAAGCTGGTTCGTGCGCTGGACGCTGCATCGCCTTCGCACCTGGGACGCCCGCACGGCCAACGGCGTGGACGAGTTTATCGCTAACTCGCACTTCATAGCCCGCCGCATCTGGAAAGTCTACCGCCGCAAGGCAACCGTCATCAATCCGCCGGTGGCGGTGGACGCTTTTGACCTCTGCACCAAGAAAGGCGATTTCTACCTGACCGCCTCCCGCATGGTGCCATACAAAAGAATCGACCTTATCGTCGAAGCCTTCGCTCGCATGCCCGACAAAAAGCTGGTCGTAATCGGCGAGGGCCCCGATTTCCGCAAAATCGCCGGCAAAGTCGGACCGAACGTGACACTTCTGGGTTATCAACCGTTTGAAGTCCTTGCCGACCACATGCAGCGGGCGCGGGCCTTCGTTTTCGCCGCCGAGGAAGATTTTGGGATTGTCCCCGTTGAGGCCCAGGCCTGCGGTACACCGGTCATCGCTTTCGGCAAGGGCGGCGTGCTGGAGACCGTCATCGACGGTGAAACCGGCGTATTCTTCGACCAGCAGACACCCGAGAGCATCGTTGAAGCCGTCCGGTCCTTCGACCGCTGCCGACGGCAGTTTGACCCCGGAAGAATCCGCGAAAACGCCCTGAGATTTTCCGCCGATAAATTCAGACAGCGCTTTAAGGCTTTCGTCGATGATACTCTGAGTCGTTCGCAGGTCGCTCGCAAGCCATCGCCCGGTCGCAAGTTGTCGATTAAGGGCCGTGCGACGGCTGTTCCGCACGAAGTCGCCGATGACGACGCCCTTTGAACAAGCGCTTCCAGAACCAAATTCACACTCGCACGGGAAAAAACTTCCCGGAAACCGCCATTCCCGGCACGGATAAAAGGGACAATGCCCTCGTATAGCCTGTAGTCGCAAGGCGATGCGACAACAGGGGTGGTGCGAAATACCCTCGGCACGCCGTTTGCCTGTATCTTAAGCGGAAAATTACGGGAGATAAGAGTGTCAAAGAGAATTACGCTGGAAGACGCCGGGGACCACATTCAAGGCGGCATGATGCGAGCCAACACTCCCTCTGCCAGTCAGGGATCATGGATTAAGATATTCGATGTCGCCCGGCTCTTCCTGCTTAAAAGATACTTCGTCCTTGGCATCACCGCCTCGGTAATGCTGGCCACCGCGGGCTGGATGCTTCTCAAACCAAATCTCTACGAATCGACGGCTACTATTCTGCCCTCCGGCGCCACCGACCGCCTGGCCGACTTGAAAAGTCTGGCCGGGCTGGGCGGCCTTACAGCCACCGACGAAAACTCGTCGGAGTTGTTTCCCAGTATTATCAGTTCGCATCTTGTGATGGATGCCGTTCTGAACCGCACTTACATCTGGAGCGCCGGCGACCGAACGTATACGGCGCGACCGGCGGAGTATTTCGATACTGACGACCCTGATGAACTCCGGGTCGAACTGGCCCGCGCCATGAACGTCCACCGCGACAAAAAGACGGGTGTCATTACCGTTCAGGTGCGCACCGAGTACCCGCAGCTTTCGCAGCAAATGCTCCAGGCCTGCCTGACGGGGCTGGAGGATTTTAACCTCAACAAGCGTCGCTCTCAGGGCAAGGTCAACGCCGCGTACCTGGCGCGCCAGCTCGCTGAGAAAAAAGCCGAACTCCAAGAGGCTGAAATCCAGCTCCAGCAGTTCCAGAAAGTCAATCGTGACTGGGCCGTTACCTCCGACCCGGAAATACTGACCGAGCTTGCCCGGATGCAGCGCGATGTCGAGATCAAATCGAAGACTTATCTGTTTCTGACCCAGGAATACGAAGTCGCCAAACTCGATGCTCAAAAAGACATCCCGATTGTGCGCATTCTCGACCAGCCCGGCCTGCCCACGAAGAAAGTGGCCCCCAAAAGGGCGCTGACCGTAGCCGTTGCCACCGTCATGGCCTTTATTGCGTCCGTTATGGCCGTGATGGTCGGCGAGATCTTCCGGCGTATGAAAGATGGTCCCGAACAGGAGTCCTACCGGGCATTCCGATCCGACTTCTCGCGGACTTTCCCGAGAGCCAACCGTGTCCTGGCCCGGCTCGAAAGGGAAGAGGCCGCCGCAACTTAGCCCCTCGGCGCGGCTTACGACCCGCACCCGGCCTTGTCAGAATCCCCGGCATATTTCCATTGCTTTTTGAGATATCCTGTTATATTATTGCCAGGCCCTTTGAGAAAGGCGAGACTTGTCGGGGCATGTTAATCAAGCGGTTAGCGAACCCGATAAGAAATACACAGTATAAGACTCACGGATGGTGGGGTTCCCGAGTGGTTAAAGGGAACAGACTGTAAATCTGTCGGCGAAGCCTTCGAAGGTTCGAATCCTTCCCCCACCACCATTATCCTCAGCCGCCCCGCGCGGCCTTTTCTTTTGACAATCGTCGGTTGATTTCTCTATATTATGGCTGGGTGGATTAGGTGATTGGCTTGCGTTCTCGACCCGAATGGCATAAATGTTTGGCTGCTCGCTGAGTCCGAGAAAACACTCTGATTTGAAGGTCCCATGGCAAAACCTAAACGTACACAAAACAGGATCACCAAGAAGGATGCTCGGCAGTGACTGTTGCGCTCCGGTTACCTGTTAGAGAGTCGCCTGGAAAGCCAACTGCTTTCAGCGCCGGGGTACTAGGTGCCGGATGAGATAGCAGGAACCTATAACCTGACCACGAGGACTCTCTTAGAATCCGCTTGCTAAATGGGGGAGCATTACAACCATTGACCCTCGCTTAGCAGATTGCAGAGCCCAGTAGTGGTATTTTCGTCAATACCCTATTGGGAAGAACGAAAGGGAAACTTAATGAAAAGCCTTAAATATTTCGTATTCGCTCTAGCGCTACTCGCAACCGGGGCTACTGCTATTGACCCGCCGAAGGGACTGCGCTGGGGTCAGACTCATGAAGAAGTTATGGCCACGCTAAATGAATTGCCGAAAGATGAGCGAATCGAAGTAAAGGAATCTAAGGAATTAGAGGATCTGCCTGAGGGATTTAAGGCAGCGGAGCTCAAGAATGTGAAGCTATTTGGCAAGAAAACCAAAGAGGCCAGAGTAGTATTTGACTCGACTGGCGGGCTTTGCGCGGTTCAGTATGCCTTTGTGTGGGAGAATAAAGAGAAGACTGACAACATGTTCGAGTCAGCCAATAAAGGTCGCGAGAAGAGCTGGGAATACCACGACGAATTGCTTCAGGCATTGCAGACAAAATACGAAAGGCCGAGCGCTACGTTCCCAGCGGAGCTTCAAGGCCGAGATGTTAGCAGCGGAACAAAGTTGAAAACGGAATGGGTGGATTCGCTAACTGGAGACAAGATTATACTGGCGATAACTAGGCAGAAACGGAATGTGGCGTTGGCCTGGATTGACAATTACATTGTGGTCCTGCTCTATCACTCGCCGAATTATACGGAAGCGAAGAAGGATGAGATTCGAGGGAAGGATGATATATAGACCGGAGTTCGCCAGAGAGGACGGTGCGCAGGCAGGCGAAGGACAGGTCGTTGAGTAATGGCAGAGAGATTTGTCGTGACCAGAAACGTTCAAGAAAAAGCAATCAAGGGAGGTCAAAAGTGGCTGCAGTTATTTGTCAACCAAGATCGGCACTCCCTTAACGATTTACTCCGGCCTCACATCCGACTGTGTGCCGGTGACACTATTTACTGCTCCCCGTTAGTGCGTAGGTGTTCCTAAGAGAGTATCTTGTGTCTGATTTCACAAAGGAGATCAGTCTGGAGACGACGACGGTGTCCCTATGTCGGTTACCCGGCCACCGTGGCCCCCAATTCCCCCTTTCCTTTTCCGGCGAAATTGGCTATCTTTGGGTCTTTATTGACCTGATATGGCAGACAACAACGACAGAATACGCACGGACTACACCGAGGGCTCGGTCCTTGGCTCTATCTTCAAGATGGGCCTGCCTTCCATGTTCGGCTTTCTGGCCCAGCATATCTACGCCATGGTCGACATGTTCTGGGTTTCGCGCCTGCCGCACGCCGAATCGGGCGTGGCCGCCATCACGTTTTTCAGCAATCTCATGTGGCTGCTTTTTGCCTTCAATTCCTTGGTGGGGCCGGGCTCGGTGGCGGTCATCTCCCGCCGCTATGGCGAAAAAGAATACGACCTGACCGAAAAAGCCATCAAAGAGACCATCCTCCTCAAACTCATTTTCGGCACGGCGCTGGCCATTGTCGGCTGGATTTTCCTTACCGACCTGCTGTATCTCCTGGGCGCGCGTGATGAGACCTTGCGCCTCAGCATCTCGTATGGCCGCATCTTTCTTGTCGGCCTGCCCATCATGTACGCCACTTACTCGATCTTTACGGCTCTGCGCGGTGTGGCCAACCCCAACTGGGCGATGGCGCTCATGATCGGTTCCAATACGCTTAACCTCATTTTGGACCCGCTGTTCATATTCGGCCACCTCGGCATCCCGGCGATGGGCATTCGCGGGGCGGCCGTAGCGTCGGTGCTCAGTTTCTGCCTTACCTTCAGTATCGGTCTGGTGCTCTTCCGCACCAACTGGACCAATGTCCGCCTGCATATAGTGGGCAAGGTCCCGGTGGCTTTTGAATCAATGTGGAAAATCGTCCGCATCGGCATTCCCGCCTGGCTGGGCGAGTTGTCGTTTTCCGGTTCGCGCCTGCTGATAACCCCGATAGTGGCCAGTTTCGGCACCGCCGTCGTTGCGGCTTACGGTGTCAGCATGCAGGTCTTTGGCTTCGGCATTTCCATACTGGTCGGTATGGGCCTGGGTTTGTCTTCACTCATCGGTCATAATCTGGGAGGGAAGAAGTATGACCGCGCCAAGAAAACCGGCGACCATGCCATCGGCCTGGGAATCGCCGTCATGACGGCTTTCGCCGTCTTCACCTTTGTCCTGGCCCGGCCTTATATGACGCTCTTCTTTGACAGCTCCGAGACCATACATCTGGGTGTGGAAATCCTGCGCATAGTCGCTATCGGCTTCCCGTTTTTTGGCGCTTACATCATGCTCGAGCAGATTCACGTCGGCGTCGGACTGAACATGCCCTTCATGGTATTCGCGATTATTCATGCCTGGGGTCTGCAGGTACTGCCCGCGGTAGTCGTCACGCAGGTGTTCGGTCTGAACGAAACGGCCGTCTGGTGGGTGCTGACCCTGGCCGGGATTATCACGGCCACACTATTCTACGCCTACTATACGCGGGGAAGATGGCTGACGGCCAAGGTCTAGCCCCGTCGGGCTTCTTTATTGTTCCAAAGGTCCCATCGCTTTGGTATATTGGCCGGAGGTGGTAATACTATGAAGCGTTGGTTCGTTCCGCATCCGTATCTTTTCGGCGTTTTCCCTGTCCTGTTCCTGTTCAGTCAGAACGCCCGCGACATGCGTGCGGGGGATATGGCGGCGCCGCTGATTGCGGTCATCGTGCTGACACTTGCGGCTACGCTCGCTCTCAAGTTTGTTCTGCGCAATATCAAGAAGGCGGCGCTGGTGGTTAGTGCCTTCTGGGTTCTGTTCTTCTCCTTCGGCCACATCCTGAATCTCCTGCGCCTTCTGGGGCTTGACTTTGAGCAGTTCGACACCGCCGTCAATGTAGTTACTCTGGCAGTAATGGGCCTGTTCCTGATAGCCACGGTGTGGCTCAGTGCCCGGGCCAGAGGCGATCTGCCTCGGCTGACGATGGTCCTGAACTCCGTGGTGGTTCTTCTGGTCGCTTTTCAGATCGTGCACGGCGGTTATCTTGTCGCGACGCGCCCATCCGTAGACATCGCCCCGACAGAAGTTGCCGCTGAGCGCACGCAGGAGGGCCCCCTGCCCAACATTTACTACATCATCCTCGACGGTTATGCCCGTCACGACGTGCTCAAAACATACTACGGCTTCGATAATTCCGGCTTCCTGGCCTTTCTTCGCGAACGCGGCTTCTACATCGCCGACAGCAGTCACGCCAACTACGCCCAGACCATGCAGTCGCTGACCTCGGCTCTCAATATGAACTACATCAGCGAAATTGTCCACATCGAGGACCTGGGGGCCGCGCGTACGGCCATGGCCGAGATATTCCTGGGCAATGCTGTCTTTCGGTTCCTGCGGCAGCGGGGCTACCGGATTGTCTCATTCTCCAGCGGCTACGACCTGACCGAGATTGCCGATGCCGAAATCACTTTGGCGCCCCGTGCCAACCTGTCCGAGTTCGAGACTCTCATCTGGCTCACCACACCTCTGCCGTATCTGTTCCCCGGCGGCGGCACGCCTTACGACCGCCACCGGGATCGCATCCTGTACACGCTCGACCAGCTGCCCGTCGTGACCGATATGCCGCCGCCCTGGTTTGTGCTGGCTCATATCGTGGCCCCGCACCCGCCGTTCGTTTTCGGCAACAGGGGTGCCGACTTTGAACCGGATCGACCCTACAACTTCTATGACGGCAGTTACTACTTTGACCTCGGGGGTACGCTCGACGAATACATCACCAGCTACCGGCATCAGGCCGCTTATGTCACACAGCGTATTCAGGACGCCCTGGAACGGATTCTCGCCGGGAGCGGTGACGACCCGCCGGTAATTATACTCCAGGCCGACCACGGCCCGGGTTCGCAACTGGACTGGGCCGACAGAAACAAGACCTGGGTCAAGGAGCGTTTCGCGATACTCAACGCTTACTACCTGCCCGGAGCCGATAGCGTCCCGCTTTACCCCACCATTACCCCCGTCAATACTTTCCGGCTGGTACTTAACGCCTACTTCGACACCGACTATACGACTCTGCCCGATTCGTCGTTCTACTCGCCCTGGGTGCACCCCTACTGGTACCAGAACGTCACGGTTTGGCTCGGTGACGACCTGCCCATCCGGGACCTGCCCGACTCGGTGAAGAAAGTCCGGTGGCAGATGTATCAGGGACGGACGGAATAGAACTGGTCACTCCGCGACGTTCAGGAGTCAACGAAGAAAGCCTTTCGCCACGGCAGCATTTGGCCCTTGACGTTGCGCACATATTACGTAAATTATTAATGCGTAACAGGCAGGCCGCCCTGACTTTCGCGGGGCTCTGCAGTTAATGGCGATTGGTTTTGTGCTCGGTGGATGTCGACATCTGCCGAGCATTCGGTAGAAGT
>JAOUEU010000125.1 GCA_029858555.1 Candidatus Zixiibacteriota bacterium | reverse complement strand
CTGGGGCTGGTGCGCCGCTTCCCGATGGGTGTTATCGGCGGCATTTCGCCGTTCAATTTCCCGCTCAATCTGGTGGCCCACAAGGTCGGCCCCGCCATAGCGTCTGGCAACACGATCGTGCTCAAACCTGCTTCGAAAACTCCCATCATTGCCCTCATGCTGGCCGAGATAATCGACAAGACCGAGCATCCCAAGGGTGCCGTGTCGGTTCTGCCCGGCTCATCCGGTGAGTCCGCACCGCTGCTCGACGATCCGCGCGTGAAACTGATCACGTTCACCGGCTCCTCGCAGGTGGGCTGGTGGATAAAAGAGCATGCCGGTCACAAGGAGGTCGTGCTGGAATTGGGTGGCAACGCCGGCGTGGCGGTGGCCGATGACGCCGATCTCGATTTCGCCACCACGCGGCTTCTTTACGGGGCTTTTGCCGTCGCCGGGCAGTCATGCATCTCGGTACAGCGTATTTACGTGCATGAAAAAGTCTATGACGAGTTTCTGACCATGTTCAAGGCCGCAGTGAAGAAGCTGAAAATCGGCGATCCCCTTGACCCGAAAACCGATATCGGCACGATGGTGGACCGCCCCGCCGTCGAAAACACGCTGGCGACAATCAGAGATGCAGTCAAGGGCGGCGCCCGCATCCTCACCGGCGGCAAGGCGAAAGGAAACCTGATGGAGCCGACGGTGCTGACCGATGTCAAGAGCTCCATGGATGTGTGTTCCAAGGAGGCCTTTGCGCCGCTGGCCGTCGTGCAGAAGTACAAGACATTCCGGAAAGTCGTCGACGAGATCAACAACTCCGAGTACGGCCTGCAGGCGGGCGTTTTCACCAATCGCATGAAGGATGTCTTCTACGCTTTCAAGAACATCGAGTGCGGCGGGGTGGTGGTGAACGATATTCCGACCTACCGCGCCGACCACCAGCCGTACGGCGGCATGAAAAACTCCGGAATGAAACGGGAAGGCGTTCGATACTCCATTGAAGATATGACGGAGTTAAAGATATTGTCGATGAACCTGAAATAGCGGTTTTGACCGTCTCTACGGAGGTAACAGACTGTGGCCAGAAAGAACATCTCATCCGCCTCTTCATTCAAGAAGGGCATAGGCTTCTCCAGGGCGGTGCGCGTTGACGACCGCATCCTTGTCTCCGGGACGGCCCCGATTGCCGATGACGGTTCCACGGCCCATCCCGGCGACGCCTACCTGCAGGCGAAACGATGCCTGGAGATAATCAAAGCGGCCATCGAGAAGGCAGGCGGTCGTATGAGTGATGTCGTGCGCACGCGGATATACCTCACTGATGCCGCCTTCCAGGAGGAAGTCGGTCGGGCGCACGCTGAATTCTTCGGCGATATCAGGCCGGCGACCACTATGGTGGCGATCAAAGGCCTGATGCGTGATGACTGGCTGGTGCAACTGGAGGCCGAAGCCGTCGTCAGCCCTGATCGATAAACGCTGCCGGGGATGTCGCCGGCGGGGCCCGAATCCGTTGGTTTCGGAGCGGTCTAAGTGATCAGGTCGAGCCTTTTTAACCGGGATACGATAGCCCCGATATTACGCTCGAGAGCGGCCGCGATTTCGTAAACGATATCCCAACCTATCGCGTCGACCACCAGCCGTACGGTGGCATGAAAAACTCCGGAATGAAACAGCAGGGCGTCCGCTACTCCATCGAAGACATGACGGAGCTGAAGATATCGTCGATGAACCTGAAATAGCAGTTTTGACCGTATCTAAGGAGGGAACAGACCGTGGCCAGAAAGAACATCTCATCCGCCTCTCCATATGAGAAGACTATAGGTTTTTCCAGGGCGGTGTGCGTTGACGACCGCATCCTTGTCTCCGGGACGGCCCCGATTGCCGACGACGGCTCCACGGCCCATCCCGGCGACGCCTACCTGCAGGCGAAACGATGCCTGGAGATAATCAAGGCGGCCATCGAGAAAGCAGGCGGACATCTCACAGATGTCGTGCGCACGCGAATTTACCTCATCGATGCCGCGCTCCAGGACGAGGTGAGCCGGGCGCACGGCGAATTCTTCAGCGATATCAGACCGGCGGCCACGATGGTAGTGGTCAAAGGCCTGGCAAGTGACGATTGGCTGGTTGAACTGGAGGCCGAAGCGGTCGTCAGCTACGGCCGATAGACCCCGCCGCGAAAGGCCAGGGCGGGCCCTGGTAGGGCGGCCTGGCACCGGCTGCCTACCTATGTGATCAGGTTGAGCCTTTTTAACCGGGATACGATAGCCCCGACATTACGCTCGAGAGCGGCCGCGATTTCCTTGAAGGTCTTGCCTTGTCTGAAAAGAACAAGCAATCTCCTGTCTTCAGCCTCATCCCACTTCTCGTAGGCTCGCGGATATTTCTCTCGAAGCGCTTCGAGGTCGACCACCTTGCCGCGATGTGCTGTAATCCTGATAGTGCTGTCAATTCGAATGGCTCCGTCGGCTATGAGAAATCTGTTTATGAACTCCGCACAGAAGCGGGCCGAAGCCATTATATCGACCATAGTTAGCCGGGGATGCTCTTTAAGGATTTGTTCGTAGGTCCAGCCGCGCGACATCATCTCGAGGATATCGCTGATTTTCACGCCGCTGTTTCCCGCTGTCAGGCTGTGTTTCATGGCGCCTCCTTTTCCATGATTTCATACTAGCCCCGGGCGGTGACAGCCGCTGTCATGACAAAAAAGCCTCGTGCTAGGCAACGGAGACGGCTTGGACGGCGTGTTTACGTCACATCTTAACTTGCGGTTTGACAAGAAATTAGCCGGAACCGACCAAACTTCAAAGTTGTTTTCAGAAGTAATGTTTTGTATGATGATAGGCATGAGGCCGGGAGTATTTCCACAAAATAAAGGCGAATGATTCTATGATTTTTGGCGCACACGAATCCATCGCGGGCGGAGTCTTCAACGCCGTCGAGAGCGGCCATCAGGCCACCTGCGATACTATCCAGATGTTCAACAAGTCCAACAATCAGTGGCGGGCCAAAAAACTGCCAGCCGACGAAATCGACAGATTTTTTGAAGCCATTGAAACGACCGGAGTTACCGTCGCCACCTCGCACACGAGCTACCTTATAAACATTGCCTCACCCGATATGGCCCTGAACGAGAAGTCTTACAAATCCCTCAAAGAGGAAATGGAACGGTGCGAAACGCTGAAGATTCCCAACCTGGTGATGCATCCGGGGGCGCACGTCGGTTCGGGCGAAGAAACCGGCATGAAAGCAATCGCAAGCAATATAAATCGCCTCTTCAGTGAACTAAAAGACAACCACGTTACTCTCCTGCTGGAGGCCACCTCCGGTCAGGGGACGGTGCTGGGGTCGAGGTTCGAGCAACTGGCCTATATGATAGACCTGATCGAGGACAAGGAGCATATCGGCGTGTGCCTCGACACCTGTCACATTTTCGCCGCCGGGTATCCCCTGATAGATCCCAAAGACTACCGGAAGACAATAAAGGACTTTGACGATATTGTCGGACTCGACAGGCTGAGGATTATTCACGTGAACGACAGCCTGCGGGAGTTCGCCTCGGGCAAAGACCGTCATGAACATATCGGCAAGGGGCACATCGGGCTGGACGGTTTCCGCAACCTGGTCAATGACCGGCGGCTGAAGAAAGTGCCCATGATCCTCGAAACACCCAAGGGCGAAGACCTGGCCGAAGATATCGAAAATCTGAGGGTGCTTCGCTCTCTGCTAAGCAAGTAGATACAGGAGGGAAAATGCAGACTGATACTTATGCGCTGCCGCACGTCGAGGTCGCCCGGCGGAGCTTTGTCGTTAAGGTCTATGCCTGGATGGCGCTGGCTCTGACTCTTACTGCCCTCGTGGCGATGACGGTGGCGTCCTATGAAGGTCTGATCGGAGTCATTCTGACCAACCGAATCCTGTTCTTCGTCCTCATAATCGCTCAACTGGGGCTCGTCATACTCCTGTCGGCAAGAATCGACAAGATGTCGGCGGCGACGGCTACCTTTGTCTTTTTTGCCTATGCGGCCCTGACCGGAGTCACTTTTTCGGTATTATTCGCCATTTATACCGCCGCCTCGATTGCATCCACATTCTTTGTCACGGCCGGAACCTTCGGGGTCATGAGCGCGTACGGTTATTTTACACGTCGGGATCTGACATCGTGGGGGAACCTGCTTTTTATGGGGCTGATCGGTATTATCATCGCCTCGGTAGTGAATTTCTTTCTGCAAAACCAAACCGTCTACTGGGTGGTGACATTCCTGGGAGTGCTCATATTCGTCGGCCTGACCGCCTACGACACCCAGAAAATCAAGAATATGGGGGCAGAAGTAAGTATCGAAAGTGAGGAAGGCAGAAAGCGGGCGGTGATGGGGTCTCTGGCTCTGTATCTCGACTTTATCAACCTGTTTTTGATGCTTTTGCGGCTCATGGGCCGCAGAAGGTAGACGCCTCGGGCGGGCCCTGTCAGGCGGAACGCCTATATGTTTGCCCCGGATGGAAAAATTTCGTATTCTCTGGTTGGCCGCTCCGTGGCTGGGTTCTGGAACCTGAGGGCCGGCGGGGCCATAAAAAGAGTACTGTAAGTATAGAGCGATGAACCATTAGAGCTTTCCGAGTTAAATGAAGAATCTGCTGACTGCGATATTCGGCACCAAACACGAACGGGATGTGAAGAAATTGCAACCGCTCGTGGTCGAGATAAACGATCACTTCGAAAAGCTTGCCGGCCTCTCCGAAGAAGAACTGGCCGGCAAAACCGACCAGTTCAGACAGCGCCTGGCCGACGGTGAAACGCTTGAGGACATCCTGCCCGAGGCATACGCCGTGGTCAAGGAAGCCTGCCGCCGCCACCTGGGACTGACCTGGGATGTCGTGGGCCAGCCGACCGAGTGGAACATGGTCCACTTCGATGTCCAGCTCATCGGCGGCGTTGCCCTGCATCAGGGGAAAATAGCCGAGATGGCCACCGGCGAGGGGAAAACCCTGGTGGCCACCCTGCCGACATATCTCAATGCCCTCACCGGCAAGGGCGTTCATATTGTGACCGTCAATGATTACCTGGCCCGCCGCGACAGCGAATGGATGGGCCGGATATATGAGTATCTGGGTCTTACGGTGGGCGTTATTCAAAACCAGATGACCAACGCCGAGCGCCGGGAAATGTACAAGTGCGATGTCACTTTCGGCACCGCCAATGAGTTCGGCTTCGACTATCTCCGTGACAACATGGCCCAGACGGTCGAAGACCGCGTGCATCGCAACCGCTACTACGCCATTATCGACGAAGTCGATTCGATTCTGATCGATGAAGCCCGTACGCCGCTGATCATATCCGGCCAGGTGGAATCTTCCGTTCACGACCGCTATCGCGAAATGAAACCGACCGTGGATAACCTGGTCCGCAAGCAAAGCATGCTTGTCAACGACATGATCGCCCGGGCCGAGAAACTCCTCGAAGGTGGCAAAGCCGACGATGAATTCGAAGTCGGCACGCTCCTGCTGGCCGCCAACCGGGGCGCACCCAAGAACAAGCGGCTCCTCAAGGTGCTAAAGGAACCGGGTGTCAAAAAGCTCGTCACTGACGTTGAATCGGCCTACATGCGCGACAAGAAACTGCACGAGGTCGACGACCGGCTGTATTTCTATATTGATGAACGCGAGCACGGCATCGCCCTGACCGACCTGGGGTCGGCGCAACTCACCAAAGAAGAGCAACGCCTGTTCGAACTTCCCGATATTTCCACGATGCTTTCCGAGGTCGAGGGTGATGCCTCTCTGTCGACCGAAGAACGTCAGAAACGCGTTGACGCAATTTATCGAACGCATTCCGAAGTTTCCGAGAAAGTCCACGCCATCAACCAGCTCCTGCGCGCCTATTCGCTTTATGAAAAAGACGTCGAGTATGTCATCGAGGAGGGTAAGGTAATGATCGTGGATGAATTCACCGGCCGTATTCTGCCCGGCCGCCGCTATTCCGACGGTCTGCACCAGTCCATTGAGGCCAAGGAGGGCGTGCGCATCGAGGCCGAGTCGCAGACGCTGGCCACCATCACCCTGCAGAACTACTTCCGCATGTATGACAAGCTGGCTGGCATGACCGGTACCGCCGAAACCGAAGCCCAGGAATTCTTCGACATCTACAAGATGGATGTGATGGTTATTCCGACCAATAAAGAGGTTATCCGCGACGACAACAATGACCAGATATATCGCACTCGCCGCGAGAAGTACAACGCCATCATTGACGAGATCGTGAAAAGCCACGAGGCGGGTCGTCCCAGTCTGGTGGGCACCATATCGGTAGACGTTTCCGAGACGCTTTCGCGGATGCTCAAGCGGCGGGGTGTACCCCACAACGTCCTCAATGCCAAGCAGCACCAGCGCGAGGCCGAAATCGTCGCGCGCGCGGGTGAAGGCGGGGCGGTGACTATCGCCACCAACATGGCCGGCCGCGGTACCGATATCCGCCTGGGAAAAGGCGTGGTGGAAAGAGGCGGACTGCATATTATCGGCACCGAGCGCCACGAATCACGCCGGATCGACCGGCAGTTACGTGGCCGGTCGGGGCGCCAGGGTGACCCCGGCTCATCCATCTTTTTTCTGTCCATCGAGGACGACCTGATGCGCCTGTTCGGCGGCGACCGGCTGGGCGCTATCATGGACCGGCTCGGCGTCGAGGAGGGCGAGGTCATCACGCACGGTATGGTCACCAAGGCTATCGAGCGGGCGCAGAAAAAAGTCGAAGCGCAGAACTACGCCATTCGCAAACATACGCTCGAGTACGACGACGTCATGAACGTCCAGCGCAACTGGATATACGAGCGGCGGCTGGCCGCCCTCGAACGGGAATCGATAAAGGATGAAGTCGTCGAACTCATCGAAGAGGTACTGGACGGCCTTATTGAAGAGTATTGCCCGGAGAAAGAATACCCCGAAAACTGGAATCTCAAGGGGTTCACCGAAGAGTTGCGCAAAATATATCTGTTGAACCTGGAATTCCGGGAGCCGGATATTCCTCTGCTAACCCGCGAGAAGCTCAGAACCAATGTCCACGACGCCGTCATGCATATCTACACGCGCAAAGAGACGGCCTACGGCGAGGAAATCATGCGTCAGCTCGAACGCTACGCCGTCCTGACGACTATCGACCGCCACTGGCGCGACCACCTGGCCGAGATGGACGAACTGCGGGCCGGGATCGGATTGCGGGCCTACCACGGCGGCATGGGCAAACCGATCGACATCTACAAACGCGAGGGCTTCAAAACGTTTCAGCAGATGGTCACGACCGTCGACAAGGAAATCGTCAACCTCGTTTATAAGCTCCAGGTAAACATTCCTGAAAAATCGCGCGCCGAGCGGCGTCGTGAACAGGAGATGGTCACCCAGCACGCCGACTCCACCAACCTCGGCTACGGCGGTGCGGCTTCGGCCGTGGGCTCGCCGCAGGGTGGTCCGCAGGAGGGAAGCCCGATGGCGGAGGCCTCCAGGGCCGGCAAACAGGTCCGCACCGTCAGGCGCGAGATGCCCAAGGTCGGCCGCAACGATCCCTGTCCCTGCGGCAGCGGCAAGAAATACAAAAAGTGCCACGGAGCGAACGCGTAGACCGCCAAAAGCATTGACAATCTCATCCATAGCGACTATCTTTCTCCCAGGTGGAATTATCTGTCATCCGGGAGGTTCAATGTTAACATTTCAAGAGTGCGTTGGGCGGGCATATGGGTTGCGCGAACACGCACTGATTATATGCGCTCAAAGGTAGAAATATGAAATTCCTAGTTTATCTAGATATTCTAGGTTTCGAGGAACTTGCTGAAAAACTGGCGCGCCAGACCGGTCAGGTTGCGAGCCACGTGCGTGAGGCGTTCATGCGAACTATAAATGAGCGCATAGACGCGAGTTACGCCACGGGCATGGTGTGCAGCAAATGGTGGGGGCGCAGCGATAGTTGGCTCATGGTGGCCGATACTATGGACTCGGCGGTCGAAGCATGTGCAAAAATGATCGAACATCATACCGGTTTTGAGTCGGTCCCTCACTTACCGCTTGAGCTCGCAATCGGCACGGGCGTTTACGACGCTTGGGCAGTCTTGGAGGACGAACAACTTGTCTGTCAAGAATCCACAATTCGCTTCCTCAAGAGTAATATCATATCTCGATATAAACAGTCGCACAAGGCAATGCGAGGTGGATCTATCCATAAGTCTTTTGTACTTCTCACGGAGTCGGCGTACGCAGTTCTGGACCCAGTCGACAAACTGAAATGTACAAAAGCCGGGCGGGCCCCCGTGTACTATACTATACACACACATCAATTGACTCAAAGAGCCGAAGTGTATGATTTTCTGAGACAAATAGGTCACGCGGGCTCCAGACTATATAACCGCATCGACGAGCTTTACGTACAACCGGTAGAGTATTCATACATTGATGAGTGCTTAGCGGAGAAGCGACTGGTATTCATAACAGGTACGGCTGAGTACGGAAAGACCTTCACCGCTGTCAGGCTACTGTATGAGTACTTTAAGAAAGGGTATAGGCCATTGTGGCTAACTGGTTCTGAGGAGACCGAGCGGCGTGTAGGCCGGATGAAGCTCGAAGATATTGACTCCATTCTCACTGAACACACTATCGTTTACTTCGAAGATCCGTTCGGGAAGTTGAAGTATGAAAAACGAGAGAGCTTGGAGAGGCAGATCGCGAGCGTCGTGGATAGAATTCACAATTACATAGACGCTTTTGTCGTCATCACATCTAGGGAGGAGATATTCAGAGAGTTCAAGAAGGAGAAGCTGTCTCTGCTCGAGCTAGAGACGTTCGAGCGAAAACTGAACATTACTCGACCGTCGTACGACGCCGGCAGAAGGCAGCAAATACTTGTCAACTGGGCAACTGCTATGGGTTGCTGCTGGGCTGAAAACGAAAATTTGAAGAACTTAGTAACGAAGCGCTTGGAGGATAAGGCGAATTTGCCAACTCCGCTTTGCATTAAGGACTTCGCGATTGCCTCTGTCAATGTGGTTCGAGCAAGCCAGTTAATCGCTCTCATCGCGCGCAAGTCCATCGAGACTGAAATGAGCTTCGCATTGGAAGTCCGCCAGATGGGCAAAGACCAGATCATTTTCCTCTGCCTCCCGTTCCTCGGGCAATTCACAGTGGATTTTGTGCGGGAACAGTACGAGCGGCTGCTCAAGGACCTATCTGTACCAGCGGCTCGCTCTTTTGACGAGTTGCTCACTTGTTCGCCGGTCGACAGAT
>JAOUEU010000391.1 GCA_029858555.1 Candidatus Zixiibacteriota bacterium | reverse complement strand
AGAGTGCCCCCGTAACCGCGAGGGCGGCATACTCGCCCAGGGAGTGACCGGCGGCGAAGTCAAACAGCGGCAGATCGCGGTCAAGCACCACCAGGACCGCCAGCGAATGCAGAAGAATGGCCGGCTGGGTGAAACGGGTCTGTTTCAGTTCGTCGGCAGGACCCTCGAAGGATATCCTGGCAATGTCCGAACCTATTTGAGCCGAGGCCAGTTCATACAGCCGGCGAACGGCCGGTGAAGAATCGTACAGATCACGGCCCATACCGACATATTGAGAAGCCTGTCCGGGGAAGAACAGAGCTGTTTTGCCCATGGCCTTACCACCTCACCAGGGCTGCGCCCCAGATTAACCCGCCGCCGAAGGCCACCATGGCGACATAGTCACCCTCCTTGATCATTCCGGCGCGGTTGGCCTGGTCGAGAGCCAGCGGCACCGACGCGGCCGAGGTGTTGCCGAACATCTCGATGTTGCGATAAACCCTGCTCATGTCCACCTTGAGCCTTTTGGCCAGGGCTTCAATGATGCGGATATTGGCCTGGTGCGGCACCACCAGCGATATCTGCGAAGCCTTCACTCCGGCCTTATCGAGCACTTTCCGGATGGCATCAGCCATCTCGCGCACGGCGACCTTGAAGACATCGGAACCGTTCATCCATATCTTGTCCGAGCCGTTGAACTGGAAATCGGGCGTGTAAGGGTTGGCCGTGCCGCCGACCTGGGCCCACAGCAGTGGCCGCATGCGGCCGTCGGATTTGAGATAGGTCGACAGGATACCGCGGTCGCCGTTGTCACCGGCCACGACCGCCGCTCCGGCCGCATCCCCAAACAGGACGCAGGTGTTGCGGTCCTTGTAGTTGGTAAAGGCCGACAGCTTCTCGGTGCCCACCACCAGAATCTTTTTGTAAGCGCCCGACTCTATGAACGAACTGGCTATGGACAGACCGCTGATAAAACCGGCGCACGCGGCGACAACATCGAAAGCCACGGCATTGGGCAGACCCAGCTTTTCCTGAACGACACAGGCACACGACGGCAAACGGTAGTCGGGCGTGACCGTGCCGACCACCAGCAAATCGATCTCTTCCCGCGGACAGTTGGCCATTTCCAACGCCCGCCGGCAGGCCTCCACGGCCATGTCGCCCGAGGTCATCTTATCATCGGCAATCCGGCGTTCCTTGATACCGGTGCGCGTGGTTATCCACTCGTCGGACGTATCGACCAGTTTCTCGAAGTCGGCGTTAGTCATGCGCCGGGGGGGAGTATACGACCCCGTTCCGATTATCCTGGCCCTTATTTTTTGATCCATTATTTCTTCCAAAGTGATTGGTTTCCAGTTCGTCATGAATATGCTGCCTGATCTTTCTGGCAGCCATCTCGTAGGCTACCGCAATAGCGTTGCTTATCGCCCTGGCATTAGACGAACCGTGGGCTATGATAACGACGCCGTTCACGCCCAGAAGGGGGGCTCCCCCGGCTTCGGCATAGTCAAAAGTGTTCTTCATCCTCTTGAGGAACGGCAGCAGCAGCATCGCGCCCATGCGCGAAAAGATGTTGGTCTGAATCTGGCGCTTCATCGATTTGACCAGCATCGGCTGGATTGACTCGGCAAACTTGAGCATAATGTTGCCCGTAAATCCGTCCGTCACGGCGACATCAACCGTCCCCGAAAGGACGTCACGGCCCTCGACGTTGCCGACGAAATTGATGTTCGAACTCTTCATCAGCTTCTGAGCGTTGATGATGAGTTCATTTCCCTTGCTGCGCTCTTCCCCGATGGAGATGAGACCCACGCGAGGTGCTTCCAGATCGAAGATAGCGGCGGCATAGACGGACCCCATAATGGCGAACTGGGACAGATGATGCGGCTTGCAATCGGCGTTGGCGCCGACGTCAAGCACCACCGTCGGTCTCCCCGTCGAGGTGGGAAAGAAGGCCGCAATGGCCGGTCGGCTGACACCTTCCAGACGGCCCAGTGTCAAGAGGGAGGAGGCCATAACCGCACCGGTATTGCCCGGTGACACAAAGGCGTCGGCCTGCCGGTCTCTGACCAGTGACAGGCCCACGGTGATGGAGCTGTCCCGCATCCTCACACCGTCGGTTGCCGAGATATACATCGGCACCTCGCGCTCGGCGTGCTGCACCGAAACGTTTCCGGTAATGTCGCGATGAGTCGACAGAATCCGAGTGATTTCCTCCTGGCGTCCCACGAAAACGACGCGCAAAGACTCACCGACCTTTTTTAACGCCTG
>JAOUEU010000390.1 GCA_029858555.1 Candidatus Zixiibacteriota bacterium | reverse complement strand
GCCGTTGGGCGTGTTGAGGCACGAGTCAGAAATGTCCGGGACCCCGTCGCGGTCACTGTCCAGGCCTGCCAGAGGAGCAGTTCTCACCGGACCGTCGGTGTCCGACCAGGGTTTCTCCGATTTCCAGGCAATCTTCCTGTCGATGCTTCCGAAGGAGAACAAAAGTGCTATTCGGGCGCCGTAGAGCCAGCGGTCTCGGCTGGAAATGACATCGTCGGCGAACTCTGCACCGGCGCCGGTCAGGTAATCGCCGCCTATCTTCCAGCCCACCGACCAGCGTCGGGAGATGTCAAATTTCAGGTGAGCGGCCATCGAAAGGAATACCTCGGAGGCGGCAAAACTGACGGTTTCGTTGTGGGCCCCCGCTACGTCCACCGTTGAGTCCGTGGCAGCATCGACCACTTTCCAGATCATCAAACCACCACCGGCGCCGGCCGCGAAGTGCAGGCGGCTGCCGAGCGAGAAGAGGCGCCGGTCCAGCGACAGGCCCAGTCGCCTGGCCTGCCACTTTCTGGTGGCATCATCGGCATTGCGGTCAAAGGAGAAACTTCCGGACGCGGAGGTGTCATTGGAGAGATTATAGAGAGTAAAATCGAGGCCGACCCGCCAGTTGTCATTGAGCCTGTACGCCAGGTTCAACCCGTAGCTCGTCTGCAGCGGAAACTTGGCCGAATCACCCGATGTGAGCGTCGCCATACCGAGATGCAGCCCGGCCGAGTAGCGAAATTCCGCGGCGTAGGCACTGCCGCACAAGATAAGAAGCAAAAGTATGATTTCTGGACGGCGCATGTCACAAATTACTAACGCCTCCGCCGTCTGAAATCAATAAAAACAATTTCTCAGTAGAGTTTCTTGACATCGACACCGGTGTAGTACAGACCCAGGATACTGTCGAAGGGCCAGCCCTCGCGAGCCAGACCGATAGCCCCGCACTGACACATGCCCACGCCGTGTCCGTAACCACGACCCCGAAAGGTGACAGTCTCCACGCTTCCGTCGGAGGCCCGGCCTATCTCAACGTCGAATCGATCCGAAGGCAGGATCAGATCGGGATTCGAAGTACGCCCGACAACCCAGCGAATGCGATCTTTGTGAAAGCGGTAGATATCTTTGCCGGCGTGGACGGCGAGCTTCAGTATCCGGCCACCCGGCGTGCGCTGCTCCACCACGATATCGGTTATCTGCCCGATCTTCAGATCGCGGCCGCGGTCGCTCGACAGATACTGCTCCACGCGACCGCGCAACTGGTGTTCGCTAAATTCTTCTGCCCAGGTATAGTACTTCGACCACCGGCAGGCTCCGCCATCGGTAACCGCCTTAAGGTAAGGGATTTCTTTCCTGTCCCAGACGTTGGATACATCATCTGTGGTGCCGCCGCAGGTAGAATGGTAATAGGCGTTGATAAATTGGTCTTGATATGTGATAACATAACCGGCCGTCGCCTCGATGGCCCGGCTGACCAGTTTCTCCTCGACCTCGACACCCTCGTAGAGCTGGTCGATGATGCTGGATTTCATGTCATAGGCTTCACCGGGATACTGTTTCAGGTGAGCCATGGCGTAGGTTCGGGCCGCTACGGCCTGGGCCTTCACAGCCTCCAGCTCCGGTTCGGTCCGCTGCCCGATTTCGGGAGGGACCACCCCTTTGAGGTAATCTTCCATATAGATCACGTTGACCAGCTTTACATTCCGGCCGTCCGGGGTCACTTTCAGGATACCCCGATACCGCTGGCCGTTGAGCCGCAGCCGGTTTTTGCCGCCGCGCGGGATGATGTTCACCTCGTCAAGATTCCCCTGGATGCCCCCGCCGCTGCCGTTGAAGACCTTGAGTCGGTCCCGCTCACTCCCTATTTTCACCGGTCGCGAAGAATAATAAACCGTCTGTTTGCCGTCCTGAAGACACTCCACGGCAAATGAGCCGTCAGCATCGACCGTCACTTCCTCGAGGTTCTCCTGAAGCAGGACCCTCACAAATGGCACCCGGATAAACGTCCCCGTCGTTTCCTCTTTCAACCCCGGCACCGTTGCACAACTCCAGACCAGCACCATCACACACAAACCGGTGCCGATGCGAGCGGCCATTCTTATCGACGAGTTGACATTCATCTATAGCTTTCTTTCCCGACCTGCGGTTTAGGCGGCTGGACAATCACACCAGGCACCGGGTAACGTCGCTCCCCGCGGTTTCTCCGGCAACCGCTTTTGAAAGGCTGTGACCGCAGGGTGGCCGCGCCCATCACCGCATAGGCGGC
>JAOUEU010000124.1 GCA_029858555.1 Candidatus Zixiibacteriota bacterium | reverse complement strand
TTTTTATAAATACGTTACTGCTCGCCCTGTTTCTCGGTTTCGGCAAACGCCGCCATGAGTTGATCATGCTGGAGGAAGGAGCCCCGGCGCATCGCAAAATCCTCGACAAGTACTCTCCCTACCTGCTCGACCAGTTGATAGGCGTGGTAACCCCCGCCGTGGTGGTCCTGTACATGCTCTACACTTTTTCCAGCGAGGTATCTGCAAAACTCGGCACCGAGAGCCTGTTTCTGACCATCCCTTTTGTAGTTTACGGAATATTCCGTTACTTGTACCTGATCCACAAGGAGGAGAGGGGAGGGTCACCGACTCAGGTTATGATCGATGACACGCCCCTTCTGATCAACGTCATTCTCTGGCTTATTACCGTTATCTTCATCCTTTATTAGAATGTCGTCATGCATATCGGCTTGTGTTCCCGGTAGAAAACCCGGTTGACGGCGCCGATATACGCGGTGTCGGAAACGTCGGCCAGGCAATATTCATACAGTTTTTCGAATGTCACAGCACCCATAAGCATCGAAGAAAAGTCAGCGACGTCCATGGCGATCTCGACATCATAGTCACCCCGGGCGACCAGCCGGGGCCGGCCGTCTGCAAAATGGATTACACGGCCGCCGTCGTTTTGAGGGAAGAAGCTGTCGCGAATCACCAGCTTCAGCCGGCAGGTCTGACCGTTGAAGTCGTGGTCCTTCAGGATATCGAAGATGCGTTCCAGGTCCAGCACTCGGTACATGATGCCTACACCGCAAACGTTTGATTCATGGTACACCGGCCGCATGACGTTAAGCGTGCCATTGCGCGGGTCTTCCAGAATATAGTAAAACGAGTCATCGGGGGTGGTGAACACGACTCGTTCTATTTGATCGAATTGAGTATGCAGAAAGGTGAGAAGTCCTGCGAGGGCTTCTCGGTTTTCATAGGCGCACTCGATTACATCCACCTTATTATCAAGCCAACTGCCGGACTCCCCGGGCGAGAACTGGAAAATCAGGTAGGCCTGGATCCTTCCGCCTTCTTCATAGCCGACCAGCTTCATGGTACTGGTGGGTTTAAAGTACGCCTTCCAGCGAATTTCCAGCTCCTCAATCGTACCCGTGGTTGTTTCGGCGTACCTGTTATAGCAGTCGTTCAGAACCGGAATATCATCGACTGTGAGGTAACGAACATGCTCCTTGGAGCCGGTGGCGGGAAAACTGTGCGGTTTCACGCAATACTGGTTGATCCGAGCGCCCAGCCCAAAACCCATCTTCCTGTAGAAGTCGGGGCGAAACGGCCACAGGACCAGCAACGGAGCCTTTTTCTCATCGTAATGACTCAAAAAGAACTGCATTATCTCTTTGGCTATGTGTTCCTTCTTGTGCATAAGCTCAACCGCCACCGAGCCAATGCCCCCGACCGGCACTTTGCGGCCGAACAGGTTCATAGTGAAATCGAACAGCCGCATAACCCCCAAAAGCCTGCCGTCCCGGTACAACCCGTAATCGCAGATCCTGGGGTCGGCCGTCTGTTCCTTCAGCCTTTCGCACAGCTTCTCCTTGTCCGCCTGGCTGTGCACTCTGACGCCGGGGTAGGCATCCGCAAAGATATCAACAAAACCGTCAAGGTTTTCACTCGGAATAGGCTTGATTTCGCTCATCAGATGTCCTTCGTGTGGTGGTGAATAATTCGTTCTGTCCGCCCTGCGTGCTGAAAAGTGTCTCGTCCAGGCAGCCTTTTGCAGCGTCGCAGAGACTTTATATCTACAGCTTGTCAAATAACTTGGCAAAGTAACGATGAACCCGGTGAATCCCGCTCACCGGTTCCGCATACAAGAGGATGCACCGATCGGTCACCACCTCCAGGCCGCGCTGGCGAGCCTTCTCGGCGAAATCCGAAAAATCGGCGCCCTGCTGACACCAGAGTTTCTTGATGCCCTTTTCCGAGACTTTCTCGATCAGGTCGAACGCCTTTTCGGGCGGAATCACCACGACGGCCGCCTGCACCTCCTCCGGTAACAGCAGAACATTGGGGTAACAGCGGTCGCCGTTGACAGTTTCCGCATTGGGATTAACGGCATAGACCGTGTAGCCTTTTTTCTTCAGGGCACGGTAAGCCATATTGCCGAACTTCATGCGCCGGCTGGAGGCGCCTACAATGGCAATGCCTTTCGATTTAAAGAATTCTTCAACCGGGTTATTCATTTCGCTCCCAATATGCATCACTCGAAGCACGGCTGGCCGTCATGACATCCAGCCCAGTCTCATACAAACAAAGACCAGTAGTTTTCCCGCACCCACAATAATGCCGGGTACACAACCCTTCAGCAAAGCCCAGCCATACTCCTGCCAAGAGATTAGTCGGCCCATATATTCGTTAAAGGCCAAGAATAAGACAAGATACACCAAAGCAATTACCCAGTAGACGTCGAGTCGCGTAAAGAGATATTTGTCTGCCAGAGCAGAAGGTGTCTGAGCCAACTCGGTGGATTGGCCTATAGGCACCTCGTGAGTGGGCATCGTGAAAACGTCGTCAGACGCGATGCTCGATGCTATTACCTGTTCTGGCCGGAAGCTAGGAAGTGACCTGTTCGTTTGGATCCCGCTCGCCACAGGTGGAGGCCGCTTCATATCTACGTAGACACGCCTCTTGACCAATCTACTCACCCCTTCCCAAGATTAGCTCCGCAAACTCGCGGTTCTTACCCCACGCTGCATCAGAGCACTTCTGGATCCTATCGCATAAACGCTTGACATCTATCTTATCATCGCGCCTTAGCAGATAGTCGATATCCAGGAAGAAACCGACGTCAGGTACTACCGTGTGCTTCGGGAAGAACTCTCGTATCTGGTTTTCACCCATAGGACCTGATTTGATGTTGAAATCTCCTAGGCTATCTTTGAAATTCATGGGGGCACCAATGTCGACCAATGTCCCGTCAATTATGGCCCGCACCGCAGGCGTGATATTGACACACCGCGATTCGAACCTCGTCACAAGGCTCTCAAGTGTGCCCGCAAACTCAGTACAAAACGTCGACCTAATGCCCACAAATTCTGCTGTTGCATCCTCAAATGCACTGTATTTCTTAGCGACAATCTCGAGCAGCTTGCGAGCTTTCTCTTGAAAGGCCTTGGGGGTTTCCGCATCTAGAATGTTGTACCACAGATTCTTGAAGCTGACAATTACCATTTCCCGCTTATCGTCGGATGAAATCTCGACTTTGTTGGTGTCGATTAGCCACCGTGGTAGATCAAGGCACTTTGATAGGTCGCGGACCAGTGTGCCGCGCCTATCAACAAGAGTAGGATCTGGCTTATATCGCAATTCAAAGACAAGGCTGTTTATGGAATCTCTCTTTCCCTTTGGTTCCTGACTCTTGCCCATGTATTCCTCCACCTACTCCTTAAACAGATCGTCAAACTTCTTTTTGTGGACTTCTTTGCTGTCCAGCGAGGCCGAGATGCCCCCGGGCCGCTTGACGGCATCGCGCATCTGGAAGAAGTCGCAGAAGTTGTTCTTTTCCTTGTTGGTCACATTCGTTTCGACAACTTCCCGACACTGGAAGCGACGGGTCGGGTCGAAATGCCGGCATCCCCGGCAGCAGCGCAAATCCGCCAGGCACTGCGGACAACTGTCCGAACGCGTTACCTTTCCTTCGATACCGGTGGGTCTGCCGCAACTCCAACAGAGAAGGCCGGCCTCGGCCATTGAGGCTCCTTTCACTCGAAAAGTCCTGCTTTTATTATACACAATCACGCCCGGTCAGTAAACGACTAAAAGCAGCCGCCGTGAGGCGGATATACTGCCAGCCGGTGCGTCTCAAGTGCGCGATCCGATTTCCTTGACCAGGGCGTCGGTGAATTCCGTGGTCGAGCAACTGCCACCCAAATCGCGGGTCAGATGACGGCCGATGGCCAAAGTGACGACGACCGACTTCCAGATGCGGTCGGCCGCGGCTTCTTCGCCCAGATGACGCAGCATCAGCAGCGCCGAGAATATCAGGGCTGAAGGATTGGCGATGTTTTTTCCGGCGATATCCGGCGCCGAGCCATGAACCGCCTCGAACACCGCGTATTCATCTCCAAAGTTTGCCCCCGGCACCACCCCAAGACCACCCACCAGCCCGGCGGCGAGGTCGGAGACTATATCGCCAAACAAATTACCCAAAAGGAGAATGTCAAACCTGGTGGGATCCATGACAAGATTCATGGCCAGAGCATCCACGATTTTGTCATCTGCTTCGATATCCGGATAGCGTTCGGCGACCTGCTCAAAAATCTGCAGGAAAAGCCCGTCGGATATCTTCATTATATTGGCTTTGTGCACCAGGGTGACCTTTTTGCGGTTGTGCTTCCGGGCGTATTCGAAGGCCCACCGGGCTATTCTCAAAGAGGCGCTTTCGGTGACCACCTTGATTGCCTGTGAGACCCCGGGCGATATTACGTGTTCGATTCCCGTGTAAAGGTCCTCGGTGTTTTCGCGGACAATTACCAGGTCGACCTTGTCATAGCGGCTGCGCACACCGCCGATAGACTTCACCGGCCTGAGGTTGGCATACAGATCGAGTTTCTGCCGCAAGGTGACATTGGCCGATTTGAACCCCTTTCCCACCAAAGTCGTGATCGGGCCTTTCAGGGCAACCTTGTTGCGCTTGATGGATTCCATGAGTTCATCCGGCACCGAGATCCCAAATTCCTGCACCGCCGGGATGCCGGCCTGTAGGCGATCCCACTCGATATCCACTCCGGCCGCTTCAATAACCCGCACCACCGCCTCGGTTATCTCGGGGCCGATACCGTCGCCGGGAATCAGTGTGACTCTATGCGCCATTTTGCCTTCTCCCTTTTTATCCGATAAACATTCGAACAGAGGGGTATTATATCCATCTTTTTCGGAGTTGTCAACAGTCGCGTGGCGTCGCGGTTGCCTCCTTGTCCGGCCTGAAAGCCAGCCGTCACCCAGGGAATTATCTGCCGTTGCCATGACCGGGACATTGTATTAACTTAAACTCTATGGAAGACAAAAGAAAAGAAACATCGGTAAGGCTCACGGCCGAAGTAAGCTGCGCCGGCTGAGCCGCCAAACTGGCGCCAAAGTTCTTGGCGGAAGTCCTCAAAGACATACCCAAAAGTCGCCATCCAGACCTCTTGGTGGGGTTCAACAAGGCCGATGATGCCGGAGTGTTCCGCATCAGCGAACACCAGGCACTGGTACAGACACTCGACTTTTTCCCGCCGATCGTGGATGATGCTTACGATTTCGGCCGCATAGCCGCCGCCAACGCTCTTTCCGACGTCTACGCTATGGGCGGTCGGCCGTTGACGGCCCTTAACATCGTCGCTTTTCCCGCAGGGGACATGCCGCCCGAAATTCTCACGGATATTCTCCGGGGCGGCATTGAGAAGATCGAAGAGGCCGGGGCTGTCGTAGTGGGCGGCCATTCTATAAAAGACAAGGAACTCAAGTACGGTCTGTCGATTACAGGTATTGTCGACCCCTACCGGGTAATCACGAATTCCGAAGCCAGGCCGGGCGATAAGCTGTTTCTTACCAAACCCCTGGGGACAGGCTTAATCACGACCGGCATCAAGAACCGGGCCGTTGATCCCGAACTGGAAAAGATTGTCACCGCCCAGATGGCGCAGCTCAATAATAAGGCTGCTGACATAATGATAGAGTATGGCGTCAAGGCCGCGACGGACATCACCGGCTTCGGCCTTCTGGGACACGTTTTCGAAATGGCCTCGGCTTCCAACGTAACCATCAGAATCATCTCCGATAACCTGCCGCTTATGCCGTATGCCCTGGAGTTGGCCGAGGCCGGTATGATCCCCGGAGGCGCCAAAGAGAACCGACTCTTTTTAGAAGATCGGGTATCCTTCGCCGCTTCCGTGACGGAAAACTTGAGGCTGGTAATGTTTGATCCACAGACCTCCGGTGGACTTCTGATCGCTGTTCCCGCCGGCAAATCCGAGCAGTTTGCCGATGACCTCCTTAACAGAAAGGTCTTCGGACAGTTGGTCGGCGAGGTAGAACAGGCCGGCCGGACGCCAATTATCGTGGAATGATCCTTCCAAGATGCGGACCGGGTTGTTGAACAACAAATACCTGCTTTATCTACTGGCGGCAGTGATATTTGTGGCCGGGTTTGCCTTTTGGTGTTCTGACCTGACGTCTGATCCCCCCATGTACTACTCCGGGCTGGGGCAATCTCTCTCGACCGACCCCGCCCAGTATGTCTATCATGCACGCAACAAGGTCCTTTTCGGCGATGCCGACCCGTTCGACTATCCCCGATGGATCGTGTATCAGAATTCTCTCACGTCATTGGTTGGCTATATTGTTTTCTCCATTGCCGGTGTCTCCCAGGCCAATGCCAACCTGGTGGGCGTGCTGCTCAGTTTCGCCGGCCTGCTGTTTCTTCTTCTGGGGCTGGTCCGCCATCACAGCCCGTGGGTGCTCGCGGCAGTAGCCCTGTGCTATGTCATAAACGTAACGTTGCTGACCTACGGCCGCCTGTCGTATCTGGAAAACGGCCTGATCTGCTGGGCAGCCATGATGTTTTTTGTCTATAGCCGGTGGGGCAATCGTCTCTGGGGTGTAATGCTGTCGGGTGCAGTGGCCGCCATGGCCATGCTGACCGGCAAACTTTTCGGCGGCCTGCTGGCGCCCGCCCTGGTCCTGGCAATTTTCGTATCTAATGAAGGCAGGAAGTGGCGAGACTCAATTGCGAGCGTCGCCTCATTCCTGGCCACTGCCGCCGTCTTTATCCTTATCGTATACGGCACCGATTTTTCGGCCGCGTTCAGCTATTTCGGTGAGCAGTCCTACGGTCTGCGGGGCCTGCCGCAAGGACTACAATCCCCATGGGCCTTTCTCGAAAGTCTCGTCGCGTACGGCTATAAGAACCGGCTGTTTTACTGCGGTCCCGACCTGTGGCTGTTTATTATCCTGGGCGGAGCGCTGATTCCATTCGGGGGAAAGGTCAGTCGGATTCGCCACATGCCCCGGTCGGCACGTCTGGCTTTATTCTGGTTATGTTGCGGTATCCTGGGCCTGATGCCGCTCAACTATTCGCCGATCCGCTACGGCATTTTTCTCATCCCGGCCATCATAACCTTTTGCTTCGTCATGCTCGACAGCTACCGGCGCAACGAGGCGAAATCACCTCTGGATTTGAGCCTGCCGTCGCTGGGCATTTTCCTGTACCTGTGCTGGTTCGGTCTTTTCCACCTGGTCGGAAATGCCTTTTACTTCAATGACTTTCTCTCCAGGCAAGGAACCTGGACTTTGGCGTTGGCTGCCGCCGCGCTCGTATTTCTGTTCTGGTTGGTCGCAAGGAAAAGGCGCCTGCAGGCAGGTAATCGTCTCACCACCGGCATCTTGCTAATTACCTTGGCGCTGTCACTCACCGCCAACGGCTTCCGTATACGGCGCTCTCATTATCTTGACCATAATTTCAATATCAAGGAGGCCAACCAGGATCTGGCCGAGATATTGAGCCCCGACGCAGTGGTTTCCGGACCTTACGGACCGGTCCTGACGCTGAATACAAACCTGAAATCGTTCATACATCTTTTTGGCGTAGCCAGGGTCGATTCGACTTTGTTTGACCGTCACGGTGTGACCCATCTCGCTCTTGATATCTCGAATTTTGACGAAGCCATGAAGTTGTACCCTGAGATGGAAAAGGCAAGCGTCGTAACCGCCTACTGGATTCGGGACTACAAGGTGAACCTGCTTGATGTCAGCCAATGTTTCAATAACCCTCAGGCCAGAGCCTATCGGCCCAGTCCTTTTGAGCATGCGATCTATTTCTATCGCACCGGCCAACACGACAGCGCTTACGCGGCCCTCGAGCAGTTTTACCAGACGAGTCCGCGGGGAAGGTCCAAATCGGCCGGCCTGCTGCTAAGCAGCCTGCTGTCGCGCCGGGGTCAGGTCAAGGCGGCCCACCAGATAGAAATATCGCTGGCCGAAGACTTTCCGACCGACTTCTCCCTGCAACTGGAGTGTGCTCGTTTCACCCAGACTCTGGCTATGGATTTAAAAGACAACCGGCTTCTTCAACTGGCCATGAAATACTATGACCGAGCCGTCAAGGTCAACCGCTTCAAAGGCGCTTATGCTTACGACGTTTTTTTAGAAACCCGTAAACGCCATTCCAGCCAGGAAGACCCTCTGGTTCCCGGCGACAGCCTTTGATCTCACGCGTTGAAGTTCTTCTCGACGAATTCCCAGTTGACGATATTCCAGAACGCCGTCACGTAAGCGGGCCGGGCGTTGCGGTAGTCGATGTAATAAGCGTGCTCCCAGACGTCGCAGGTCAACAGCGGTTTCTCATTGTCCCGCAGTGGATTACCGGCATTACTGGTGGACACCAAGGCCAGCGACCCCTCAGCATCCCTCACCAGCCAGGCCCAGCCCGAGCCGAAAGTCGTGATAGCTGTCTGGGAAAACTGCTTTTGAAATTCCTCAAAGGAGCCAAAAACCTTGTCCAAAGCCGCGGCCAGCGGACCCTTCGGTCTGCCGCCACCGCCCGGACTGAGACAGTTCCAATAGAACGTATGGTTCCATACCTGGGCCCCGTTGTTGTAAATACCTCCGGTGGCTTTTTTGATTATCTCCTCCAGAGTGGCCGCTTCAAACTCGGTGCCTGCAATCAGCTTGTTTAGGTTAGTGACGTAGGCCTGATGGTGCTTCCCATAATGATACTTTAGTGTCTCGCTTGAAATGTGAGGCGCCAGCCCATCCATATCAAACGGCAAAGAAGGTAATTGGTGTGCCATCTTATGTCCTCCTGAAAAAAAGAGATCGGAGCCCGGCCGGGGCTCACTGTAACGATACTCCGGCACGATTTGCGTGTCAACGTATTTCGGCTTCGTCAGCGGCCGGACCGACCCGCCAAAAAAAACCAGCGAATGGATTTTCATTCATTATGGACTTGACACAAACCGGTAGTTGTTACGTTATAATAGTACAGGTTTTTGTTGATTCTGCCTTCCTGACAAGCTAACAATGGAATGACGAGGAGCACGCTCAAATGGAAATTGGGTTAGTTTATTCCAGTAAGGATCCCCAGCAGTTAAGGACTCGGGATTTCCTTCGCAAGTTTGTGCAGGACAGGGGCATACTGGCCAATATCGTTGAAACCGAAAAATCCGTTCCCGCTCCAAAAATCACGGTAGACGGCTGCTGTATCAGCGAGGATCGCAGGAGGAAGCCTCGCGACCGCCAGTCGCTTCGCTTCATCTCGACTGAAGACATCGCCAGAGCCCTGGAAAAGATCATCTGGAGTCTGTAAGGCTGCAAAGCCCACCTTGCTGTTGCACTAACAACCTCGCGGCAGACA
>JAOUEU010000123.1 GCA_029858555.1 Candidatus Zixiibacteriota bacterium | reverse complement strand
AGGCACCGGACCGACTATCTTCGCGCCCGTGCGGATGACTGTACGGGCTATCTCCTTGGTCGACTTGTCAAGAGAGTAGTGATCGTATGCCTTCAACCGTATTCTTATCTTTTGAACGTCCATGACTCGTCCAGGTCCTTATTTATCCAGAATTTCAGCGACGACGCCCGCACCCACCGTGCGACCACCCTCGCGAATGGCAAACCGAAGCTCCTTCTCCAACGCGATCGGCGTGATCAACTCCACCTCCATCGTCACGTTGTCACCCGGCATCACCATCTCCACATTCTCCGAAAGCGTCGCCACCCCCGTCACATCCGTCGTCCGAAAATAAAACTGCGGCCGATAACCACTGAAAAACGGCGTGTGACGGCCGCCCTCCTCCTTCGTCAATATATAAACCTCCGCCCGAAACTTCGTGTGCGGCGTGATCGAACCCACCGCCGCCAAAACCATCCCGCGCTCCAATGCATCCTTGTCTATACCACGAAGAAGCAAACCCACATTGTCCCCCGCCTGAGCCTGGTCCAACAACTTCCGGAACATCTCCACTCCCGTCACCACCGTCTTGCGCGTCTCACGGATACCAACTATCTCCACCTCGTTGCCCATCTTGATGATACCACGCTCCACACGGCCCGTGCCAACCGTGCCACGACCCGTGATCGAAAAAACATCCTCCACCGGCATCAAAAACGGCTTGTCCGTCTCACGCTTCGGCTCCGGTATGTACTTGTCCAGTACATCCAAAAGCTCCCACACCGACTTGAAGGCCGGATCGTCCAGCGCCGTCGCCGGATCCGCGCCCTTCGTCATCGCCTCCAACGCCGAACCACGAACAATCGGTATCTCGTCACCCGGAAATTGATACTGACTCAATAAATCCCGCACCTCTAACTCCACCAGGTCAAGTAACTCCGGATCATCTACCATGTCCACCTTGTTCATATAGACCACCATGTACGGCACACCCACCTGACGCGCCAGCAATATGTGCTCCCGCGTCTGCGGCATCGGACCGTCAGACGCCGATACCACCAGGATCGCACCGTCCATCTGCGCCGCTCCCGTGATCATGTTCTTTACATAATCCGCGTGACCCGGACAGTCCACGTGAGCGTAATGACGCTTCTCCGTCTCATACTCCACATGAGCCGTCGCAATCGTGATGCCCCGCTCACGCTCCTCCGGAGCATTGTCAATCGAATCAAATGACCTGACCTGCGTCCCCGTCTTACGCGACAACGCCATCGTCATCGCCGCCGTCAACGTCGTCTTACCATGGTCCACGTGACCTATCGTACCTACATTGACATGCGGCTTCGTCCGCTCAAACTTCTGCTTCGCCATAACTCCGGGTTTCCTCCAATATCTATATCCTGATTCTCTCCAACATCTTCTTGGACACATCGACGGGGACGGCCATATAGCGCGCAAACTGCATGGTAAAAACAGCCCTGCCCTGGGAGATATTGCGCAACGTGTTGGCATAGCCGAACATCTCCGAAAGCGGCACATTTACCGAAACCACCGTTACTTCGTCACGCGGTACCATTCCGTTGATTTTGCCGCGCCGCGAGTTGAGGTCACCCACGACGGCTCCCATATAGGCCTCGGGGACCACTACTTCCACATCCATGATGGGCTCCAGCAGGATCGGACGCGCTTTCGCCACGCCGGCCTGCAGGCCCATGGAACCGGCCACCCGGAAGGCCATCTCGTTGGAATCCACATCATGATAGCTGCCGTCGTAGAGCTCGCAGTGGATACCCGTCAGGGGATAACCCGCCAGAACACCGTTATTCATTGCCTCCCGCACGCCCTTTTCGACAGCGGGAACATACTCACGAGGAATGGTCCCTCCGACCAGCTTGTTTTCAAATTTGAAGTGTGAGCCATCCGTGGTAGGCCTCAGCCGCAGCCAGACATGCCCGTAATGACCCCTTCCGCCGGTCTGGCGGACGAATCTACCTTCGGCCTCAACCTCGTGGGTAATCGTCTCTTTGTACGCTACCGAAGGCCGACCCACTGAAGCCCCGACGCTGAACTCTCTCATGAGCCTGTCAACGAGAATCTCCAGATGCAACTCTCCCATACCGCTGATAATAGTCTGGCCGGTCTCCTCGTCGTGTTTGACCAGAAATGTCGGGTCTTCATCGGATAGCTTGGTCAAGGCATCGGAAAGCCTGTCCTGGTCCACCTTCGTCTTAGGTTCAATAGAGACGGAAACGACCGGCTCCGGGAAAGAGATCCGTTCCAGCACGACCGGGTGCTTGACATCGCAAAGAGTATCGCCTGTAATAGTCTTGCGGAACCCGATAGCCGCGACGATATCGCCCGCCCGGGCCTCACCCACGTCTTCGCGCTTGTTGGAGTGCATCCGCAACAGGCGGGCCACCCGCTCTTTGACACCCGAATTAGTGTTGAGCACGTATGACCCGGCTTTGATCACGCCCGAATATACCCGCACGTACGTCAGCCGCCCGACATAAGGGTCAGTGGCGATTTTGAAAGCCAGGGCCGCGGTGGGCTCGTTGACATCGGGCCTGCGCAGAATGATCTTCTCCGTATTTCCGACACCGTGGGCCTCCACCGGCGGCATGTCCAGCGGCGACGGCAGGAAATCCACGATATAATCAAGAAGCTTCTGGACACCCTTGTTCTTGAACGACGAGCCGGACAGAACCGGCACCATGTGGCTGGCGATCGTGGCCTTGCGCACCGCCTGCATGACCCGGACCGGGTCAAGTTCCTCATCATGAAGGAACTGCTCGAGAAGGCGATCATCGTATTCCGCCACCGCCTCGAGCAGTTTCTCCCGGTACTCGTTGGCCGTTGCCAGCATGTCGTCGGGGACATTCAAATCATCGAAGGTGACACCCTGAGAAGCCTCGTGAAACACGCGGAACTTCATGGTCAACAGGTCAATTATCCCGCTGAACATGTCGCCTTCACCGGCCGGGATATTTATGGCCACGCATTTCGTGGCAAAACGCTCGTTCATGGCGCGAAGCGTATTCTCAAAGCTGGCCCCCGTCCGATCCATCTTGTTGATGTAAGCGATGCGCGGCACCCCGTACTTGTCGGCCTGGCGCCAGACCGTCTCCGATTGCGGCTCCACGCCACCGACGGCACAGAAGAGCGCCACGGCACCATCCAGAACCCGCAGGGACCGCTCCACCTCGACCGTGAAATCCACGTGACCGGGAGTATCGATGATATTGATCTCGTGGTCACGCCAATAGCAGGTGGTGGCAGCCGAGGTAATAGTTATACCGCGCTCCTTCTCCTGCTCCATCCAGTCCATGGTGGCGGCGCCGTCATGAACTTCCCCCATGCGGTGCGTCTTCCCCGTATAGAAGAGAATACGCTCCGTGGTGGTCGTCTTGCCGGCGTCAATATGCGCCATAATGCCGATATTTCTTATCTTCTCCAGCGTCATCATACAAGCAAAAAAAATCCCTGACTGATTCTAAAAAACGAGAATGTGCCTTATTCAACGGTGAGGAGCAGCACACTCGGTTATCCCATCAGCAGGGTAGGAAATCGAGATTGTCTACTTCCCCGGAACTCAGTAACTACGCACTATATCACTCTTCTTCAAAAAGCTTAACCTCAGTAGCCTGTCATTACCCTCGCTGGCCCGGCTACCATCTAAAGTGAGCAAAGGCCTTGTTGGCCTCGGCCATCTTGTGCGTGTCCTCCTTCTTCTTTACTGAGGCTCCCTCGTTATTGGCCGCAGCCATGAACTCTGCGGCCAGCTTCTCGGCCATCGACTTACCGCTTCGCGAAGCGGAATACGATATTAGCCATCTTATAGCCAGAGCCGTGCGGCGATCCGGCCGGACTTCGACCGGCACCTGGTAGGTGGCACCGCCAACTCGCCTTGACTTCACTTCTATCACCGGTTTGACGTTATTAACGGCCTTCTGGAATATCTCCACCCCCGACTGACCGGACTTCTTCTCCAGAGAATCAATGGCCGAATAGACCAACCGCTCGGCCGTCGACCGCTTGCCACTCTCCATAAGATACGATATAAACTGAGTAACCAGCCGGTCACCGTACCTGTGATCCGGAATAGGTGCATGTTTCTGACTACTGGTTCTTCGCGACATTCCCTATTCTACCCTTACTCTTTCGGTTTCTTCGTTCCATACTTCGAGCGGCCCCGTTTTCTTTCGGCCACACCGGTAGTGTCCATAGCCCCCCGGATAATGTGATAACGAACCCCGGGAAGGTCCTTCACACGGCCGCCTCGAATCAGCACAATCGAGTGTTCCTGGAGATTATGCCCTTCACCTGGAATATAGGCCGTAACCTCAATCTGATTGGTCAAGCGTACCCTCGCCACTTTCCGCAGAGCCGAATTCGGCTTCTTCGGAGTTGAGGTATAAACACGGGTGCAAACGCCACGCCGCTGAGGACAAGCCCCCAGCGCCGGCGTCTTGACCTTATCTACTACCCGACGTCTTCCTTTGCGTATCAACTGGTTTATAGTAGGCAAACTTACTCCTATATCACCAACTCACAAATCGATTCAGAAAGAGACTCGCAAAATATACGAAAAACCGTCTCTGTCAAGCATTTTTATCATAAATATCAGCCACTTCCGTGCTGTCAAGTCCCGCCGCGGCATGATTTTCCCGCACTTCCACATCCTCGTCCTCGTCGGGTATGCTATGCAGGCTCTTGTATTTCTCAACCCCCGTGCCAGCCGGTATCAGATGACCGATGATCACATTCTCCTTTAGACCCAGCAAGTAGTCGATCTTGCCGGATATCGCCGCCTCCGTCAAAACCTTGGTCGTTTCCTGGAAAGACGCCGCCGAAACAAAGCTCTCGGTGGAAAGCGATGCCCGCGTGATGCCCAAAAGAAGCGGCTTGGACGTCGCCGGCTCGCCACCTTCGGCGATGATCCGCGCGTTTTCCTCGGCAAACTTGATCTTGTCGACCTTCTCCCCTTCCAGGAAATTGGTGTCGCCGACCGTCTCGATCAAAACCTTCTGCATCATCTGCCGCACGATAACTTCGATGTGCTTGTCGTTAATCTTGACGCCCTGAAGCCTGTAAACCTCCTGAATTTCGTTCACCAGGTAGGCCTGCGCCTCAAACACACCGAGAATATTGAGGATATCGTGAGGGTTAATAGCGCCCTCGCAGAGACGCTCGCCGGCCTTGACACGGTCGCCGTCGTGAACCATCAGGTGCTTGCCATGCGGGACGAGATACTCGCGCTCCTCCTCCTGCTCACCCTTAACAATAATCTGCTGCTGACCGCGAACGATTTTGCCGAATTCCACAAAACCTTCGATCTCAGAAATCACCGCCGGGTCATGCGGCCGGCGGGCCTCAAACAATTCGGCCACACGCGGCAGACCACCGGTGATATCCCGGGATTTGGCGATAACGCGAGGCATCTTGACCAGCGTGTCGCCCGCCTTAACCTCTTGACCATCAGACACTTGCAGTTGTGCCTCGGTCGGAATGCGGTAGCTGGCCAGTATTTTGCCCTTGTCGCTCTCGATGATGATCGTCGGAAACATGGTCTTCTCTTTAGTGTCGACAATGATCTGCTGAATCAGACCCGTTTGCTCATCATGGGCTTCACGGAACGAAAGGTCTTTGATGATGTCTTTGAAACGGACAGCACCGCTTTTCTCGCAGACGATGGCACCGGTATATGGATCCCACTCATAGATGATCTCGTTCTTTTTCACCTTCTGGCCATCCTTGACCAGCAGATGTGAGGCGTACGGAACCTTGAGACGGGCTCGAACACGGCCCTTGTCGTCAATAATATGAGCCTCACCAGCACCTTCGCGGCTTGTCACCATCACCGTTCCGTCGTCGCGGTCAACGGACTGGACGTTCTCCAGCTTGATACTTCCAGCGTATTTGGCCTCCACCTGGGATTGCTCGGCAATTCGGGCCGCCGTGCCACCGATGTGGAACGTACGCAGCGTCAACTGGGTACCCGGCTCGCCGATGGACTGGGCGGCAATGACGCCCACGGCCTCCCCGATGTCGACCATCTTCATCATCGCCAGGTTCCGGCCATAACAGTTGGCGCACACACCGTATTTCGATTCACAGGTCAGCACCGAACGAATGCGGACGGTTTCTATGCCGCTGTCTTCTATCGTCTGAGCCGCCTGCTCCTTAATCTCGTGTCCGGCCTCGATTACCAGCTCATCGGTGATGGGGTCGTAAATATCCTCAAGTGTCACCCGACCCAGAATACGGTCGCTGAGGGACTCGATGATTTCCTCACCCTCCTTGATCGCCGAAACATCTAGCCCCAGAATAGTACTACAGTCGTCTTCGCGGATTATAACATCCTGGGCGACATCAACGAGGCGCCGCGTGAGATAACCCGCGTCGGCTGTCTTTAACGCCGTGTCAGCCAACCCCTTACGAGCACCGTGAGTCGAGATAAAGTACTCCTGCACCGAAAGACCTTCACGGAAGTTGGACGTGATTGGACTCTCGATGATTTCGCCCACGCCACCGGTAATCTTCTTCTGCGGCTTGGCCATCAGTCCGCGCATGCCGGCCAATTGCCGAATCTGTTCGCGCGAGCCCCGGGCCCCGGAGTCCGCCATCATGTAAACCGGATTGAAGCCCTGGCGCTGGCTGGCAAGATTTTCGAACATAACGTTCGATATATCCGCCGTGACCCGCACCCACGTGTCTATAACCTGATTGTAGCGCTCACCGTTGGTGATTACACCCCGTTCATACTGCTTCTGGATACGCGTGACTTCTTTTTTCGCATCATCGATAATCCTCTGCTTTTCCTCGGGGATGACCAGGTCATCGATAGACACCGTCACACCTGCCAGAGTGGCGTATTCGAAACCGGTTTGCTTCAGGCGGTCAAGGAACTCGACCGTCGCCCACTGTCCCAATTTCCAGTAAGTAAACCGCACCAGTTCCTCAAGTTTGGAGCGGTTCGCGACCTCGTTGAAAAACGGTATCCCGTCAGGCAGAATGCTGTTGAATATGAGTCTTCCCGGGGTCGTCTCCACCAACTGTTGGTCCATTCTGACCTTGATCAGAGCGTGCAAATCGGCAAAGCCCGAATCAAAGGCAGACAGGGCCTCGTCGGCGGACGAGAAGGCTTTGCCTTCCCCCTTGCCGTCGGTGATCGGCTTGGTCAGATAATAACAGCCCAGGACGATGTCGTGCGAAGGCACGGCAATAGGCCGGCCGGAAGAAGGCAGAAGAATATTGTGCGAGGACAACATCAACACCTTGGCCTCCAGCTGGGCCTCGAACGACAGCGGCACGTGCACGGCCATCTGGTCGCCGTCAAAGTCGGCATTGAAGGCCGAACAAACCAGTGGATGCAGGCGTATGGCCTTGCCTTCAATCAACTTGGGATAAAATGCCTGAATACCCAGCCGATGCAGGGTGGGCGCGCGGTTGAGCATCACCGGGTGATCTTCAATAATCTCTTCCAGGATGTCCCATACCTCAGGGCGCTCTTTCTCGACCAGCTTTTTGGCCGATTTCACCGTCTGCACGTAACCTTTTTCCTCGAGCTTCATAATGATGAAAGGCTTGAAGAGCTCGAGAGCCATATTCTTCGGCAGACCGCACTGGTGCAACTTGAGTTCCGGCCCGACGACAATCACCGAACGACCGGAATAGTCGACACGCTTACCCAGAAGGTTCTGCCGGAAACGCCCCTGCTTGCCCTTGAGAAGGTCCGACAGAGATTTCAGCGGGCGTTTAGAATCGCCGCGGACGGAGTGCGTGCGCCGGCCGTTGTCAAATAAGGCATCGACCGCCTCCTGAAGCATCCTCTTTTCATTGCGGAGAATGACCTCCGGAGCCTGGATATCGATGAGCTTTTTGAGGCGATTATTACGGTTGATCACCCGCCGATAGAGGTCGTTCAGGTCGGAGGTGGCAAAACGACCGCCTTCCAGCGGCACCAGAGGTCGCAGGTCCGGCGGAATGACCGGGATGATCTCCATAATCATCCACTCCGGCCGGTTCTGGGACTGGCGGAAAGATTCGATTATCCGCAGGCGCTTGAGCGTGTCCTTCTTGCGTTGCGCCGAGGTCTCCACCTTGGCCTGCGCCCGGAGAGTAACGGCCATCTCGTCAATGTCGAGCTTACTGAGAAGTTCCCGAACGGCGTCGGCGCCCATACGGGCGTCAAACGTCTTGCCGGCCTCTTCGAGCTCCAGAAACTCCTCTTCGCTGAATACATCGCCGCGCTGGTAAGACGAGTTACCCGGATCAATCATCAGGTAAGCTTCGTAATAAAGAATCTTTTCCAACTCGCGAATGGAGAGGTCGAGCAGGTGGCCGATACGGGACGGCAAGGACTTGAAATACCAGATATGCGAGACGGGAACGGCCAGTTCGATGTGTCCCATGCGTTCGCGCCGGACTTTTGACTGGGTGACTTCGACACCGCAGCGGTCACAGACAATACCCCGGAACCGAATCCGCTTGTACTTGCCGCAGTTACATTCCCAGTCCTTGACCGGACCGAATATTCTCTCGCAGAATAATCCGTCACGCTCCGGCTTGAATGACCGGTAATTGATCGTCTCCGGCTTGGTCACTTCACCGTAAGACCACGAAAGGATCGTATCCGGTGATGCCATCTGGATCTGAATCGCAGCGAAATCGCCCGCCTTCCTCCGATTCTCACCGGGCTTTTTTCCTGTCATATCGACCATTACCTTCTCCTTTTAATCAACCGTCAATCTATATAAAGCGATAAGCCTTATGTCTTTACCGCTGCGGCTACTTCTCGATCAGCTTGATATCGAGACCGAGCGCCTGCAATTCCTTTATCAGAACGTTAAATGCTTCCGGGTAACCCGGCTCGGGCGGATTCTCGCCCTTGACGATGGCTTCGTAGACCCGGCTGCGACCGGTGACATCGTCGGACTTGACCGTGAGCATCTCCTGGAGCGTATAGGCCGCACCGTAAGCCTCCAGCGCCCAGACTTCCATCTCCCCGAAACGCTGGCCGCCGAACTGCGCCTTGCCGCCCAGCGGCTGCTGCGTAACCAGCGAGTAAGGGCCAATCGAACGGGCGTGGATTTTGTCGTCGACCAGGTGGGACAGCTTCAGCATATATATGTACCCCACCGTCACCGGATTCCCAAACGCTTCTCCGGTCAAACCGTCATGGAGCTCTTTCTTGCCGTCCTGCGGCAGCCCCGCCTCCTCCAGTTTTCCCTTGATCTGCTCCACCGTGGCGCCTTCAAAAACCGGCATCGCGAAGCGCTGACCGAGCTTATCCGCGGCCCAGCCGAGATGCGTCTCGAGTATCTGGCCGACATTCATACGCGAAGGTACGCCCAGC
>JAOUEU010000389.1 GCA_029858555.1 Candidatus Zixiibacteriota bacterium | reverse complement strand
CCGAGAGCGACCCCCAGGTGTCCGGTTATGCCATCTGCGGTCGCAACGTTCCCTCCGGACAGGTGGGCGGCGACTACTATGATTTTATAAGAATAGTCGATGGTCAGATGGGGATCGCCATTGGCGATGTTGTCGGGAAAGGAATTCCCGCGGCGCTGATCATGGCCTCTTTCCGAGCGTCGATGATCGCTGAAATCAGGAACAACTATTCCATTCGGACTATCTGCGAAAAAGTCAATTCCCTTCTGGTGGAGTCTCTGAATCCCGGGAATTTCGTTACGGCTGTGTACGGGGTTCTGGACTCGCGAAACCACATCCTTACCTTCTGCAACTGCGGGCATAACCAGCCTATTCTCCTGCGAAACAGCGGCGAAGTGGAATTTCTTAAAGAAGGCGGACCGGTCCTCGGTGTCACCGATGGTGCGATTTTTGAAGAGCGCCCCTTGTTTCTGAACACGGGGGAGGTGGTCGTGTTTTTTACTGATGGCGTTACGGAGGTTTTCGACAGAGATGGCAGGGAATTCGGCGTGACGTCACTGTTAGAGGTCATTAAGCTCAATAAAAGCAAATCGGCGGCCGCGATACTGCAGGCAGTGCACGAGGCCGTGATCGGTTTTGCCGCACCCGACCATCCCTTCGACGATCTGACGATGATCGTTCTCAAGCGGCTGTCATAAAAAAGCCTTTGGGTTCGGCTGATCCTTTGTTATTTTATAGTGACAAGATACAAATCTGCAAATCCCTGGGAGAGTATGCTATGAGAAAAGCTATCCTTATACTGATTCCGTGCCTGGTGCTCTGGGCCGCCTGCGGGTCGGACAACGGCACTGGCACCGACGGCGATGACAACCAGGTGGTGAGAGTCGTGGCCAACACGGCCGTGGCGGAACCCACCTTATCCAGCCCGGATGAAGCCATGTGGTCCTCCGTGGCCGGAACCAACGTTCCCATCAATCGGTCGGGCACGGTGAACCCTGCCGCGCCGAAGGGGGCTCTGGTGCCCGGGTCTGTCAATGTCAAGGCGATTGTGAAAAGCGCTACCCTTTATATGCGATTCCAGTGGGTCGACGATCTGGATATATGGAAGGATGTCTGGACCCTGAATAACGTCGATAATTTCAATTTCACGCGGAACGAAGACGTGTTCAATGAGGATCAGCTATTTGTCATGTTTGCCGCCCCGGATGCCGAGCCCCCCTGGTTTGACACCTGGAACTGGCGGTCTCTTACCACCAATTACGGCAACCGGGCGGAAGGGTTTATTTATCAGGAGGGTGTCCTGACGCGGGACCCCGGTGCGCAGAATTTCGCGTTGCCCAATAAAAAATACCTTGATACTTCTCGGCCAAGGTGGATTCATGTGACAAAATCCGCCTTCACCGGAGCGGTTATGTACCAGAACGAAGTGTTGGACACCGATACGGCCAGCTTTGGCGCCGACTGGGTTCTCAACCAGAGAGTTCCGGGCTGGATTATCGACAGCACTATTATTGCCCTGATCAATGAGAACGAGGAAAGTCGCTGGGACATCAAATCGGTTTTTTCGTGGGACGAGGGCAGTGGCACCATGAAACTGGTGCTCGCTCGAGCCTTGAATACCCCGTATGGGGAGGAAGATCTGGACATGTCCGGGCTCGATTCGGTGGGGTTTCGGATCGGCATACTGGATGACCAGGACGAAATCAGTGAACTGAACTCCAGCCAGCAGGGGTTCAGCAACGCCTACTGGCTTGTCTTGCCATAGACTCGGCGTTGCGCGTTTTTCGGTGGAGTGGCGGCAGCCCATTTTTCCGTTCCGAGGCGGGTCGGCAGTGAATTGGGGCTTGTTATTTTTTTCACGAGCCCTATATTAAGCGAGTTAATAGAGCAAATAAGATTCGTTACTGGAGGTCTCCATGGCGCTCAGAACCTACGAGGAATACCTGGCCTCGCTCAGGAAGATGCGGCCGAATATCTACAAGTATGATGAGTTGATAGAAGACGTGACCACGCACCCGGCCACCAGGAGAACGGTCGCGGGGCACGGCCAGATATATAAAATAGCCGCCGACGAAAAGCTCAAAGACAGAGTCGTTACCACCTCGCACCTGACCGGCGAGCCGATAAGCCGCTATCTTTCGGTTATTCAGACGCCGGAGGATATGTACGCCAACGTGGAAATGAAGCGGCTGATGTTTCAGAAAACCGGCACCTGCACCGGGGGCCGCTGTGTCGGCTGGACAGCTCTGAATGCCATGTTCGTGACCACCTATGACATGGATCAG
>JAOUEU010000388.1 GCA_029858555.1 Candidatus Zixiibacteriota bacterium | reverse complement strand
ATACAATGATGCGCCAATAAGAATCACTGATATAGCCCGCTGGTTGGAACGTAGCACGAACAGCGTCACCATGATAGTTGACCGAATGGTCAAAGCTGGTCTGCTCAGAAGGGTAAGAGACAGGGGTGACCGCAGGACGGTAAATGTGTTTCTCACCAGCAAGGGAGAGAAGGCCCTTGAACCAGCAAATCCGGCAGCCTGGGAGTTCATGCAGCAGGGCATGTCACCGTTATCATCTAAAAACAAGAATGCCTTTGCGGGTCTGCTCGAGATGATAAACCACAAACTACTTGCGTCTTTCAATCCCGGAGCGGACGTAGAGGGAATGCTAAAAAGTGACTCCAAGCAGCAGGAATATTTGATGAAACAGTGGCGGAAGCAACCGTGGCTTGCCACTCGCAGCGCTAAACGGCGAAGTACTCGGAAGAGATAACCCGCCTGACGCGACCAGATGACCTTGGTCGGTTCGGCGCAATGGTAATCAGGCAACCATATAGAACATTGGTTTGTGCGGCGCTTTCGCGGGCCTTGAGGTAACAATGCGGCTTTTTGCTGCGTCAGAGGCAACAAGACAAGTAATTGTTAGTCATCGCTTCAACCGCATAAAAACCCAGGATAATAGTTTCTTGAGATGAACCTCCTTAACACTTGACAACATCGCCAGCGATTTTACTATAATAAATATCAGGACTTAATACTGATAATGAAGAGAAGAGCAACAAAGCAGAGAGCGGCTATTTTAAAAGCATTGAGAAATAATCGAACCCACCCAACAGCCGATCAGATATATGATGTGGTAAGACGACAGATTCGTGATATTAGTAAAGGGACTGTTTATCGAAACCTTCAAGTACTGCGTGAAGATGGGGCTATTTTGGAATTGAACCTTAATGGGACACTAAACCGATATGAGGAAAAACAATCTAGACATTACCATTTCCGATGTGAGAAATGCGGACGAGTTTTTGACCTGGACGAGCCAGTGAACACGGAAATCGATAAGAGGGTATCTGCAAGAACTGGCCTGAAGGTTTCATTTCACTATACGGAATTCTGGGGTCTGTGTAAAGACTGCCAACAGAAACAAAATTAAGAAAGGAGGGATATTCAATGAGTAAATCGGTCAAAGGGACCCAGACAGAAAAGAATCTCCTGACTGCTTTCGCCGGAGAATCGCAGGCAAGGAACAGGTACACTTTCTTTGCCAGCCAAGCCAGGAAGGAAGGTTATGAACAGATAGCAAATGTCTTTACAGAAACAGCTGGCAATGAGAAAGAGCATGCTGAGGTCTTCTTCAAGTATCTTAAGGGCGGCGACGTGGTAATCACGGCTGCCTACCCTGCCGGTATTATCGGTAACACGCTGACTAATCTTAAGGCAGCTGCGGATGGCGAAAAGATGGAATGGAGCGAGATCTACGCGAACTTCGAAAAGACTGCTCGGGAAGAGGGATTTGAGGATATAGCAACGTCGTTCAAGGAAATTGCCGAGGTGGAAGAGTTTCACGAGCGACGCTATCGGAAGCTGGCTGCGAATGTGGTTGCCGGTGAAGTATTCAAGAAGAAGACGGTGGTCAAATGGCACTGCACCAACTGTGGTTATATTCACGAAGGTACTGAGGCTCCTAAGGAATGCCCGGCCTGTAAGCACGCACAGGCATACTACGAGCTCTTGGGGGAAAATTACTAGCATTGAGCAATAAATGAGAGAGTAAGAAGAGGGGGAGAAAGATGCCCAAAAATGATGATACGAAAAAGAAACCAACTACTGTTGCCGGTGGCGGCACGACGAACCGAGACTGGTGGCCGAACCAGTTGAAGCTCGATATGCTGCACCAGCATTCCTCGAAGTCCAATCCCATGGGCGAGGGTTTCAACTACGCTAAGGAGTTCAAGAGTCTCGATCTGAAGGCCGTGAAGAAGGACCTCCGTGAACTGATGACGAAGTCGCAGGACTGGTGGCCGGCGGACTTCGGCCACTACGGACCTTTGTTCATCCGCATGGCGTGGCACAGCGCTGGCACTTACCGCATGGGCGATGGCCGCGGCGGCGCAGGCAACGGCAGCCAGCGATTTGCGCCCCTCAACAGCTGGCCCGACAATGTGAATCTCGACAAGGCGCGTCGGGTGCTCTGGCCGATTAAGCAGAAATACGGCCGCAAGATTTCCTGGGCTGATTTGATGATTCTCACCGGCAACGTCGCTTTGGAATCGATGGGATTCAAGACGTTCGGTTTCGCCGGTGGGCGTGAGGACATCTGGGAACCG
>JAOUEU010000387.1 GCA_029858555.1 Candidatus Zixiibacteriota bacterium | reverse complement strand
CGGCCCTTATGATGGCCTTCCGGATGGGGGAGAAAGCGGGGGGGGTGGGGTTTGACTGGCATAACCCAACGGAGGTGCTGGACAAGCTCGAGGAAGAAACCAGGGAGATCAAGCAGGAACTGAAAGCGGGCGACAAAGACCGGCTGGCTGAGGAAATCGGTGACCTGCTTTTCGCCACGGCATCGCTGGCGCGAAAGCTCGAGATTGACCCGGAACTGGCCCTGAAAAAGGCGCTGTACAAATTCAAGAACCGCTTCGAAAAACTCGAAAAACATATCAAAGACAGCGGCCGGAGCTTCGACGACTACACGCTTGGTGAGCTGGAAGACATCTGGCAGAGTCTGAAAGGCTGAGCGCCGCCCAGGATGGTGCTCAAGGACCCATTTTGGCGGATGCGGCGTCGCTGCGACGGCGCTTTTTTTTGTTGTGTTGGGATTTGGCGATGGTTAGTTTTGCGTGCTAAAGGGACAACCATAAAATGAGGGAATCGAAAATGAGAAAGTCAATTATCCTTGTCTGTCTGCTGGTGGGCATTATGGCGGCGAGCGCGGCGGCAACCCAAACCAGGGTCCTGACTTTGGGGGAGAACAACATGATCCTGTTGGATGAGGCCAACATCACGCTGTTCCCTTCCCGCCTCTTTGACTACCCCAAGCTGGCCGTTGCTGAATTCGGTCGTATCGAGCAGGTCGCCGCAGGGGCCGATGCCGGTGGTGGGGAGCTTCCGGAGTTCAGGCAGTTCGGTCTGCACTGGAAGTACGGAAGTAAAAAACCCTGGGTGCTGGGTACTTACTTTCACAACTCGGAGATTCTCTATCCGTTGAATTTCAAGGGGCAGCCGACCGTTTTTGACGCCAATGAGTTTTTCGAGCGCGGTTACGGTTACCAGGAGGACCCCACCGAGGATTTCTATCGCTTCATCCTCTGGGACTTCTTCTCATCGGATACGGCTGATTTCCTGAGGGATAACACCGCCTTGATGTCGAACCAGAGAGTCGATCTTTATTACAGCCGCGAGTTGGCTGACAATACGTTCGGTTTTCACTTCGGGCGGGTGCAGAGTTCCTGGGAATTCGACGCCACCAACAACAACTCGGAAAAATCCTACCGGGTCTACTCCCTTGACGCGGGCATGACGATGCGCAACGGTCTTCTCGACTGGGCGGTCGGTGTTGACTTTACCGGTTTCAAGGATAAGGATGACAACGGCAACGACCTGACCAAGCCGTCCGGCGGTTTCGGCTTCGATTTAAAGGGCCGGTATTTCCATATGCTGAATTCCATCTACACCATTATTCCTCACCTTACGTTCGCCACGGGCAAGCTCGGGGCCAAGTACTATGAAATCGTGGGAGACGATACCGAGTTACGGCAGACCGACGAATACAGCATGACTACTCTTGATCTGGGCGTCGGCCTTCAGGGCACACCGGCGACCAACGTGCTCATGGTGCTGGATTTCGGTTTGATTATGGATCGTTTCAAGGGTGCCTTCAAGCCCGAGGGCGGCGACGAGGAGGAAGCCAGTCTCAAAACCGCCACGCTGCCCTATTTCAAGATAGGCTTTGACGCCGATGTCTTCAAGTGGCTCGATGTTCGTTTCGGGTCAAGAACCTACTGGGATAACCGGACCATCGAAGTCGATGACGGCGGCAAACAGAAATGGCATTATTCCGATAACCAGACCTATCTTGGGTTCGGCTTTCACTTCAACCGACTTCACATCGACACCCGCACCGACCCGAATCTGTTTCTCGACGGCTTCAATTTCATATCCGGAGAGGATACGGAGATGAACTGGCAGATATCGGCGGTATACGAGTTCTAAGCACTTCGGCCTGTTCCGATAAGCTGAAAGCCCGGCCACCAGCCGGGCTTTTTGTATTCTATCGCAAAACAGGCGCTGAGGCTCGAAGGCGCCCGGAGAGGATTTATCCGGACGCGCGCTCTACAGTCCGAACAGTTCGAAGAAATTGTCGAGGAGACGGAAGTTGAGTGCTCGCGTCTGGGCGGCTATGGGCCGGTAGGCCTCAATTATTTCGTCTTTGGTTTTGCCGAATTCAGCCAACTCATCGCTGTAAGCATCACACCAGCAGGGAACCTCTTCCGGATCAACTTCGAGATGGAATATCATGGCATAGGCACGACCACTGACGAAGACCTGATTGTGGCAGTCTTCGCCGTATGCCAGCAGGCGGGCCGTGGCCGGCACGCCGAAGGAATCGCCGTGCCAGTGGAAGACTTGAAAGGACCTATCAAAGCCCCGAA
>JAOUEU010000122.1 GCA_029858555.1 Candidatus Zixiibacteriota bacterium | reverse complement strand
ATGGCTTTGATCTCGGAGGCAAAATAGAATCGCCCGTTGTGAATCGTGTAAAAAAGCGGCCGGATACCCAGCCTGTCCCGTGCCATGAATAGAGTTTCTCTCCGCCGGTCATAGATCGCAAAGGCAAACTGGCCGTTGAACCGCTCTAGGCAGTCCTTGCCCCACTGCTCCCAGGCGTGGATGATGACCTCGGTATCGGAGTGTGTCCGGAAACAGTGCCCCAACTCCTCCAGTTCCGGGCGCAACTCGACGTAATTGAAAATCTCGCCGTTGAACGTTATCCAGACGGTCCCGTCTTCATTGGCCATCGGCTGCGAGCCGCCCGCCAGGTCGATAATCGACAGGCGTGCCTGGCCGAGCACGCACTTGTTGTCCATGAACGCGCCGAACTCGTCCGGCCCGCGATGGCGGATGACATTCACCATCCTCCCGATAAGGTCCCGGTCGGGCGGCGCTTTACCCTCCAGTTGAAAATATCCGGCTATACCACACATGGTCTGTATATACTCATTTGGTCTATGTTACTCGACGCTTCGAGCGCCGATACTGCTATCCTACTTCATTCTATTCGGTTTGTCAGGCAAAATGTTAAACCGCCCGTACTTTCTCCGCCCCCGCGATTTCGATCGGTTCCGTATCAGAAAGGCCGCTCACACTGTGAGCGGCCTTCCGGTTTTCCGCATCCCCCCAAAAAGACTCAAAGAGATTATTTGAGCAACAGCATTTTCTCCGATTTCACATTTTCGCCGGCAATGAGGCGGTAGAGATACACACCGCTGGCCACTTCCCGGCCCGCTTCATCCGTGCCGTCCCACGCCACCGTATGACTTCCCGCCGCCTTCGACTCGCTGACCAGTGTTTTCACTCTCTGGCCCAGCAGGTTGAAAACCGCGATCTCGACATGACTGCGGCTCGGGATGGAATAACTTATAATTGTTCCGGGGTTAAACGGGTTGGGATAGTTTTGCCAGAGACGGATATCCTCCGGCAGCGAGCCGTCGCCGTCATCGACCGAAAGACTGAATGTCGGGCTGAACCGCGCCCGGATGCCCAGGTCATAGGCATAGTTGACACCCACGTCAATCCACGTCCCGGAGCCGCCGTTGGAACTCATGTACGTCGTCTGGGTCAGGTTCGGCCCCTGGGTGTCGAGCACCAGGGGATAGATGTAGCCGGCGTTGGTAAACTTTACCACGACATACACGGCGTTGCCGTCGGCGATCTCCGGCGCTGCGTCCAGCGCCACCGAGTGATAGCCGGCCTCGGCGAAAACATTGTCGAGCTGGCTGGCCAGAAGGTTGCTCACCGTCGTGCCGTTGAAATCGTCATAGACGTATACATCGACGTCGGTCGTGGCGTCGTTCGTCCAGAACTCGACCCGTGTCAGATAACGCGTCTGCGTCGGCACGAACTTGCACAATCCCCAGGCGGTGACGTTGCCGTACCCGACATAGCCCGTCCAACCTCCCTCGTCGTGAAACATCAACTGCCCGTTCGGGTCATAGTCCATCCAATCCTGCATATACGACGAGTACATGCCTATATTGGCCGAACCGTAGGCGATCGTGAAATAACCCCCCTCGACGCCATACCCGCAGGTGCCCCCCCAGCCGGTGCCCCAGCTGTTCTTGACAATCCACGCGCCGGTGCCGCCGTCATGAACCAGCGCATCATCCCAGCCCACTATCAGCACGGCATGGTTGATCGGCCAGGTGCCGTTATAATAAAGTGTGTATGTACCGTTGTAACTGTTGTACTCGCTCTCCCAGGCGGCGTCGTTGGCGTCGCCCGTATACACGGTCGTATAGACCGGGCCGTTGTCATAGATATACTGTTTGAGCACCGCCGTCGAAGGCACCGCACTGCCCGAGATTATTCTCCAGTCCAGCAGTGTCTTCTGGTAGAGGCACGACGTATTGCAGGCCACGTTGGCGGCCACGTAGGCATCACACGCTTCCAGTGCCGTTCCTTGTTTGGCGAGATAGTTGGCCACGTCGATGAAATTGCCGCCGCCGCAACTGCGATCGTACCAGTTGCACTCCTTGGCGTTGTTCTCGGAAAAATCGAACGTCGCCCCGCCGTCAATCAGCATCTTCGATTCGATGTTGGCGATCGACGCAAAGGCATAACACGAACCGCATGCCCCCTGGTTCTTGACGGGCGTCACCTTGCCCTCGGCCCGCCAGTCCCACTGCGCCGGCGGGGCTGCCGCTGAAACCGGCGGCGGCATTTTTGTGCCGGTCAGGTGCGACATATCGACCATCGGCGGGATATAGCCCCGCCCCTCCGGCTGCACTGTATGCTCCACCGGCTCGCCGACTATTATCTGCGGCGTCTGGGCCACCGCCGACATCACAGCCGCGCCGACAAACAGCCCCAGGATGAACATGGTTGAAATAATCTTTGATTTCATACTGCGCTCCCGATAGGTTGAGATATAGACTAAATCATTACTCTCTTTCCGTCTCTACCGGACGCACCCCCACCCGGTCCGCGCAGGCGCACCTGGGCGGTATGGAACGACCGGTTTAGGTGGTTATCGGACAGACGGCGAGCCCCCTTTAGATGAGCGATTTTAGCTAATCAACTGTGCCACAGCAAGTTGACTAACTTGCCCCACTCCGAAAGTCATCCCCCGATACACATATTGTAGAAAAAACAGGCAGTTCTGCGGGCCGCGGGCTTCATGGCTTGCTGCAGGCTCCTCGCCCGGCTTCCGATCCGGAGTAGAAATAGCCCGGCGAATTGCCTTAAGCCGAATCATTGCATCGGTATATTGGCGGGTGTCAACAGCTCGTTTATCCACCTGATCTCGTGGGCGTAGCCCTGTTCGGTGGCGAGTGAGAGAGCGTCCTGCATGATAGTGCGGCCCTCCTGGCGGCCGGTTTCGCTCGGACTGCCCTCTATCAACACCCGGCCAAGTAAACGTCTTACTATCACCTTGTTTTCAATATTACCATGACCTTTGGCCTCTTCGAGTATCGCCCGCAACTGCTTCACGCCGCCGTCGAAATCACCCCCCCTTGCTGTCAGGGCGGCCAGGTAAGCCGAAGCCCGCACCCGGATTTTTTTCACGCCTATATCCTCAGCGAGAGCCAGGCTCTGGTCGAAGCATTTACGACTGGAATCAGGCGCATTCAATAAATAGTACAACTCTCCCAGACAACAGTTGGCACCGGCCATTGAACTCCGGTTGCCCATTTCCTCATAGCCCTTCAAGGCGGCGTAATAGTCTTCCTTCGCTCGCTCAGATTCACCTTTATAGAAATATGCCATACCCAGACTCCGGTGAGCCCCTGATATCAACTCGGCGTTGCCAAGTTGCGCAGCATCCGTCACCACCTTGCCCAGTGTGGAGATTGCCTTATCACATTCCCCGAGATTCGCAATCACCGCCGCAATTATGTAGCTCGCCCATACGCTGTCAATCGGGGTGCCAAGTTCCAACCTGATCTCGGCACTCTTCCTGGCATATTCAAGCGACTTGCGATAGTCACCTTGTTCGCCGTATACACTCGCGATCCCACCTGTCGCATCTGCCTTCCCAGCCCTATCACCAATCTGGGTGCGAATCTCCAGCGCTTGTTCGTAGTATTGAAGAGCTTTTTCGTAATCACCCTGGACAGCATAAATGTTTCCGATACCCAGCATCGCATATGCCATCCCACTCCGATCACCAACCTGGGTGCGAATCTCCAGCGCTTGTTCGTAGTTTTGTAGAGCCTTTTCGTAATCACCCTGGTCAGCGTAAATGTTTCCGATACCCAGCATCGCATATGCCATCCCAGCCCGATCACCAATCTGGATCAAAATCTCCAGCGCTTGTTCGTAGTTTTGTAGAGCCTTTTCGTAATCACCCTGGTCAGCGTAAATGACTCCGATATTATGAATCGCACTGGCCATCCCAGCCCGATCACCAATCTGGGTGCGAATCTCCAGCGCTTGTTCGTAGTTTTGTAGAGCCTTTTCGTAATCACCCTGGTTAACGTAGATAACTCCGATATTATTAATCGTTCCGGCCATCCCAGCCCGATCACCAATCTGGGTTTTAATCTCCAGCGCTTGTTCGTAGTTTTGTAGAGCCTTTTCGTAATCACCCTGATTCATGTAGATAACTCCGATATTATTCAACACCATTGCCATCCCAGCCCGATCACCAATCTGGGTTTTAATCTCCAGCGCTTGCTCAAAGTTCTGGAGGGCCTTGGCATAGTCGCCCTGAGAATAGTAGACGATTCCAATGTTCTGCGTTATAGATGCCATCAAACTTTGATTACCAAGCCGAGTGGAAATCTCCAGTGCCTGTTCATAGTTTTGCAGGGCCTTCTCATAATCGCCCTGACTAATATAAATGCCGGCCATGCTTGCTAATGATCCTGATAATGCATGCTGATCATCCAGATGACTGTTTATTTCAAGCACGCGTTCGAAAAGAACCACGGCCTCGTTATACATCCCGCGCCCTTGATATATATTAATAATCTGTGTTAGCGCCCTCACCTCACCGGCAAGATCATTCAGCTCTTTATAGATGTCCATAGCCTTCTCAGCATACTCCTGAGCCTCGTCATAGAGCGATTGCTTATAATGCGTCACGGCCAGAGATGTCAGAGCTTCTGCCTCATCGGATCGAAGGTTTCGTTGCCGCGCTCCCTCAAGCGCCGTCTTCAGTTCATCATTAGCTTCATCATATTGTCCTTTGTGGGTCAACACGGCCGCTACTCCCCGCCGCGCCGCCAGAAGAGATGGCTCCAACTCAAGCGCCTTGCGGAACAACCCCAGGGCCACCTCAACATCGGCTTCGTCGGACTTGTGCTCAAATGTGTACTTGCCTCGAAGATAATGGTCGTAGGCCACGGGATTCTCGGCGTCCGGGGTCCCCACCTGGGCCGCCCGCATCACCGAGGTATCTATTTCCAGCGCCTGGCTGATTCCCTGTGCCAGCGCCTCTTTGATACGCGGGAGGTTTTCGAATGTTTCTTCCCAGCGGTCGGCCCACAGGTTCGATTCCTTTTCTACGTCGATAAGTTGAGCCGAGACACGGATCCTATCACCCGACCTGTCAATCGAACCGTTAAGGACTAAACCTACATTCAGATGCTTCGCTATCTCTTTGAGTTCCTCGTCCGAATCTTTGTACTTGAGGATTGACGGCATCGGCGCCACCCCCATTGTGCCGATACGCGTCAGATCGACAATCAAATCCTCGGTTATGCCGTAGCTCAGATACTCGTCATCAGCAGAACCACGGTTCTTCAGGTACAGAACCGCCAGGCGACGAGGGGCGGCCACGGCGGGATTATCCGAGATTATCTCAAATCTCCAGGGTTTGATGATCAGGACAAGCAGAATAATCAGCGCGATTACGGAAGTGGGCAGTATCGCTTTTCGCAGTTTCTCTTTCGGTGTGGAGGGTCTCTTCTTCCGATCCCGTGACCCGGGTACGGTCAGCTGCTTCAGATCGGGAAGTACCCCCTCGGCACTCTGATAGCGCAGGTCCGGGTCCTTCTCCAGCAGCGTGGAGACGACCCGCTGAAGATAATCGGGAACACCTGACTTGTATTGCGCCATCGGTTCCGGTGTTTCGTGCAAAATAGCGTTCAAGGTGGCAGCATCATATTCTTCAGCAAAAGGAGCCTTGCCGGTAACCATCTCATAAATAACAACGCCAAGAGAAAACAGGTCTGACCGCTGATCGATCTTTCCACTCGACACCTGCTCAGGAGACATATAACCGATTGTCCCAAGGGTGGATCCGGTCTTGGTGAGCTTCTCGGCTCCCTTCACTGTCGCCAGGCCGAAATCGAGCAGCTTGGGGCGATTGTTCTTATCGAGGATGATATTCGACGGTTTAATATCGCGGTGGATGACACCCGCCTGGTGAGCTTCATACAGCCCTTCACACAATTGAATAGCCAGGTCGATCGCCTGGTCCACACTCAGGTCTTTGCTTTTGATGACCTCATCCAGTGACCGCCCTTCCAGATACTCCATTGCAAAGAATGGCCGCCCGTTATGCTCGGCGACTTCATAGATCGTAACAATATTTGAGTGTTTCAATGCTGCCGTTGCCTGCGCCTCGCGTTTGAACCTGGCTCGGCAGTCTTCATCCTGACAGTGATTGGTGGGAAGAAACTTGAGCGCCACCTTGCGGTTTAGCTCGGTATCCTCAGCAAGCCAGACCTCACCCATCCCACCGGCGCCGATCTTCTCGATAATCTTGTAGTGTCCAACGATGGTATCTCTTGTCAGGGGAAGATGGGGCGATGCGTCACTGCCGTCATTGTTCACAGACATAAGCCTGCCCGTGCTATAAGTGATTGCTGTTATATATTATGAAAATTTGACAACCAGGTCAATAATCAAATCGGGTAAAAAGTGTCCGGTCTATTATAAGATTAGCCAACGAAATAAGCCACGGCACTACAATGACTTACATGTTATGGCCCCGCTACCCCCCGCTCGCGCCGCGCGTGAGACGCGGTCAATCTATATATCTAACCTTGATCGAGTCAACAGCCCGAATCAGCCTACGCTGCATGGGCGCGTAGTCCGGGCTCACCTGCTGCGCTTTCAACTGCTCTAAGACGTCCAGCCTTTTCTGTTCCAGCAAGGCTGTAGTAGTGTCGGCCAGATTAGTGAATACCGCAGGTTCCAGGCAATCGATAAACTCATTGTACTCAGCCGTATCTTTGGACATCTCCGCGTAAAAAGCATTCGGATAATTGAGGCTCATATCTAACAGCATTGGGGTTAGGTAGTAGAACGCGATTCCATCTTTTTCGGCCCACCAACCAGCCAGCATCTGCATCAGCTTTTGCTCTGGCCTGTCGACCGGAACTTCCGCAGACTTCTGGCAAGCCAAAATGCAAATGACCATCAAGAGCAAGGCCGCAAGCAATCCCGTCACCGGCCATGACGTGTGCCAGCGTAGTCTATTTGCTCGTTTGTTCACTTCTTTAATCCTCCTTGGACTGTGCCATCTGGTACCCTGCGGCCCTCGGTGAAGCCGCCGGACCGCGGTTAGTCTATGTATCCGACCTCAATGGACTCAACAGCCTGAATCAGTCTACGCTGCATGGGCGCGTAGCCCGGCCTCACCTGCTGCGCTTTCAACTGCTCCGGATTAGAAATACCCCGGCGAAAAGCCTTGAGCCGAATCATTGCATCGGTATATTGGCGGGTGTCAACAGCTCGTTTATCCACCTGATTTCGTGGGCGTAGCCCTGCTCGGTGGCCAGTGAAAGTGCTTCCTGCAAGATAGAGCGGCCCTCTTTCTTATCCGCTTCGCTTCGACCATTCTCTGTCAACACCTGGCCAAGTAAACGTCTTACTGTTACTTTGTTTTCAATATTACCGTGACCTTTGGCCTCTTCGAGTATCACCCGCAACTGCTTCACGCCGCCGTCGAAATCGCCCCCCTCGGCTGTCAGGGCAGCCAGATAAGCCGAAGCCCGCACCCGGATTGTTTTTATGCCTATTTCTTCAGCGAGAGCCAGGCTCTTCTCGAAGTATTTGCGGCTGGAATCAGGCGCATTCAAAAAATAGTACAGCTCTCCCAGACAACAATTGGCGCCGGTCATTGACTCCCGGTCGCCCCTATCCTCACAGCCCTTCAAGGCGGCGTAATAGTTTTCCTTCGCTCGCTCAGATTCACCTTTATAGAAATATGCGATACCCAAACTCTGGTGAGCCCCTGATATCATATCAGCCCTATCGAGTCTCGTAGCATCAGACACCACCTGGCCCAGTGTGGATATTGCCTTGTCATATTCTCCGAGATTCGCCATCGCCGCCGCAACTGCGTAGCTCGCCCATGCGCTGTCCATCGGGTTGCCAAGTTGCAGCCTTATCTCGGCACTTTTCCTGGCATATTCAAGCGACTTACGATAGTCACCTTGTTCGGCGTATACATTCGCGATTGCGCTCGTCGCCTCTGCCATTCTGGCCCTGTCACCAATCTGGGTGAAAATATCCAGCGCCTGTTCGCAGTTTTGTAGAGCTTTTTCGTAATCGCCCTGGTTCTGGTAAATGATTCCGATATTAAGCGTCGTTGCGGCCATCACAGCCCGATCACCAATCTGGGTGAGAATCTCCAGCGCTTGTTCAAAGTTCTGAAGAGCCTTTTCGTAATCACCCTGACTCTTGTAGATGACCCCGATATTATTCATCGTGCCGGCCATCCCCTTCCGGTCACCAATCTGTGTTCGAATCTCCAGCGCATGTTCGTAGTGTTGTAAAGCCTTTTCGTAATCACCCTGGGCAGCGTAGATGATCCCGACATTATTCGCCACGTTGGCCATCCCCTTTCGGTCACCAAGCTGTGTTCGAATCTCCAGCGCATGTTCGTAGTGTTGTAAAGCCTTTTCGTAATCACCCTGGGCAGCGTAGATGACCCCGACATTATTCGCCACGTCGGCCATCCCCTTTCGGTCACCAAGCTGGGTATGAATTTCCAGCGCTTGTTCGTAGTGTTGTACAGCCTTTTCGTAATCACCCTGGGCAGCGTAGATGACCCCGATATTACTCGTCCAGTCGGCCATCTTTTTCCGGTCACCAATCTGGGTGTAAATCTCCAGCGCTTGTTCCCAGTTCTGTAAAGCCTTTTCGTAATCACTCCGGTAATAGTAGATGACCCCGATATTACTCGTCACGTCGGCCATCCCCTTCCGGTCACCAAGCTGTGTGCGAATCTCCAGCGCCTGCTCCCAGTGTCGCAGGGCCTTCTCATAGTCGCCCTGCCCCACATAAATGTTTCCAATGTTCTGTAATGATGCGGCTATTGCATTCTGATCATTCAGATGACGGTTTATTTCAAGTATACGGTCAAACAGGACCACAGCTTCGTTGAACATCCCGCGTAATTGATATATGGCAATTATGGTTGTAAGTGCCTTCACCTCACCCGCAAGATCATTCAGCTCTTTTGATATCTCCAGAGCCTGCTCAACATACTCCTGAGCCTCGTCATAGAGCGACTGACTGTGATGCGTCGCGGCCAGAGATAGCAGGGCTTCTGCCTCATCGGATCGAAGGTTTCGTTGCCGCGCCTCTTCGAGCGCCGTCGTCAATTCCTCATTGGCCTCGTCATACTGCCCTCTGAGGGCCAGCACGGCCGCTACTCCGCGCCGTGCCGCCAGAAGAGACGGCTCCAGTTCCAGCGCTTTGCGGTACAACCCCAGGGCCACCTCAACATCGGATTCGTCGGACTTGTGCTCGAATGTGTACTTGCCCCGCAGATAATGGTCGTAGGCCACCGGGTTCTCGGCGTCCGGGGTCCCCACCTGGGCGGCCTGCATCACCGAGGTGTCGATCTGTAGCGCCTGGCTGATCCCCTGCGCCAGCGCTTCCTTGATGCGCGGCAGGTTCTCGAACGTTTCTTCCCAGCGGTCAGCCCACAGATTCAA
>JAOUEU010000386.1 GCA_029858555.1 Candidatus Zixiibacteriota bacterium | reverse complement strand
GAGCGGTTAAAGAACAACATGGTCAGCCTGCCGCCGCCGGAAGAATATTACCACTCTCCCGACGAGGTCTTTGAGGGCCTGAAGACCCGCCGGTACGTTGACCGCCTGCCTTTTCGCGGCGGACGCAAAAACGTGGTTGATTTCGGCTGTCAGCCGCACCCCGTTTTTGCTTCCCGGCTGGACCTTCTCGGCAAATCCATTCGGCAATTCCGGCAGTCCGGCATCGACCATTTCATCGCCACCGACACGGCCGGCCAAGCCACCCGTCTCAGCGAGCTGATTGCCGAAAAAGCCGGCCTGACAGCCCAGCCGGCAATAGAAGTGGCGGATCTCAAGGGTGGCTTTGTCTGTCCCGACGGCGGCTTTGCCGTCCTGACCGACCACGAGATATTCAGCCGCTACCATCGTCGGGTCCGCAAGAAAAAATACCGGGAAGGCGTCGCCATCTCCGACTACTCCAGTCTCGACACCGGCGATTATGTCGTCCATACCGACTACGGCATTGCGCGCTACCTGGGGCTCAAGACCATAACCGTCGACGGCCGCAACCGCGACTGCCTGCTGCTCGAGTATTATGGCAAGGACCGGCTTTACGTACCTATCGAGGAGTTTAACCGCGTATCCAAGTATTCCGGCAAGGACTCCGCCCCGATCCTGACGGCTCTGGGAGGTCCGGGCTGGGAGAAGTTAAAGAAGAAAACCAAAAAGGCCATTGATGACATGGCCGCCGATCTTATCAAGTTGTACGCCGAGCGCAAGACCAGGAGAGGCTTTGCCTTCGGCGCCGACACGGTCTGGCTGAAGCAACTCGAAGCTTCTTTCATCTATGAAGAAACGCCCGATCAGCTGAAGGCCATCGGCGATGTCAAGCGGGACATGGAAGACGAACAGCCGATGGACCGCCTCATCTGCGGTGATGTCGGCTATGGAAAAACCGAAGTCGCCGTGCGGGCGGCTTTCAAGGCCATCGAGAACGGCAAGCAGGTGGCTGTGCTGGTGCCGACAACAATTCTGGCGCAGCAGCACCATCAGACCTTTACCGAGAGGTTTTCCGAGTTTCCCATAAAACTCGAAATGCTTTCACGCTTCCGCACGCGCCAACAGCAGTTGGCGATCATCCAGGATATGGCCGAAGGCAAGATCGAACTGGTCATCGGCACCCACCGGCTGCTGTCGAATGACGTGGCCTTCAAGGACCTGGGCCTGCTGATCATCGATGAAGAGCACCGCTTCGGCGTCCGACACAAGGAGAAACTGCGCCGACTGAAAGCCACCGTCGACACCATCTCGATGACGGCCACGCCCATACCCCGCACGCTCCACATGTCCCTTATGGGTGTCCGCGACATGTCCATAATCAACACCTCCCCGAAAGACCGTTTGCCGATTATCTCCGAAATTGTCGAATTCGACCCGGCCATAATCGCCACGGCTATCCTGCGCGAGATCGACCGCGGCGGCCAGGTATTTTTTGTGCACAACCGGGTGCAGACTATCGAGGCCATGCACCACTATCTGAAGAAGATCGTTCCGCAGGTGGAAGTCGGGGTGGCTCATGGGCAGATGCATGAAAAGTCGCTCGAGGGCATCATGCTCGCCTTTCTCGCCGGGCGCCACGATGTTCTTCTGTGCACCTCGATTATTGAATCGGGCCTCGACATACCGACGGCCAACACCATCATTGTCAATCGCGCCGACCGTTTCGGCCTGGCCCAGCTATACCAGATTCGCGGTCGGGTCGGGCGCAGCACCCATCGCGCCTACGCCTACCTGCTCACCCCCCAGATGCGCTTGCTCAAGGCCGATGCTGTCAAGCGCCTGCGCGCGCTGGAGGCCCACTCGGATTTGGGTTCGGGGTTTGCGCTGGCCATGCGCGATCTGGAAATCCGCGGCGCCGGCACCCTGCTGGGCGCCCGACAGTCCGGCTTCATCGAGGAAATCGGGTTCGACCTCTACAACAGGCTGCTCGAAGAAGCCATCGCCCACCTGAAAGGCCAGGAAATTCAACGCCTGCCCGAAACCAAACTCGAGATCGACATGGAGACCTACATCAGCGAAGATTATGTCAGCGACCGCCAGCAGAAAGTCGATATCTATCGCCGGCTGGCCGATGCCCGCACCCTCGACGAGGTCGAACGCCTTCGAGAAGAAATCATCGACCGCTTTGGCCCCCTGCCGCCCTCAACGGTGAACCTCTTTGAGGCTACTGCCGTGAAAGTTGCCGCCGCGGCGCTGGACCTGGAGAAAGTCAAGATCAAACACGGCACCGCCAAC
>JAOUEU010000385.1 GCA_029858555.1 Candidatus Zixiibacteriota bacterium | reverse complement strand
CGCAGTGGCGTGTCGATGGCGGGACATGGAGAAACAGCGGCTACACAGAGAGCGGTCTTGCCGTAGGTTCTCACACGGTTGAATACAATACCGTCACTGGCTGGAATAAGCCAGCCGATGAAATAGTCCAGATTAACGATGGCCAGACGACTACCACAACAGGTACGTATACCCAACAGACAGGTTACCTACAGGTCACAATCTCACCGCCTGGGGCCGTCACCGCCGGGGCGAAATGGCGTGTCGATAGTGGCGCATGGCGTGACAGCGGCTACACAGAGATTGGTCTGCCGATTGGTTTGCACACAGTGGACTTTAATGAGATTGTAGGCTGGGCCAAGCCTGCTAACCAAATAGTCCAGATTAACGATGGCCTGACTACGACGACTAATGGAACTTACATCCAACAAACACATCCTCTGCTGAAAATCAATGAGTTTATGGCGAGCAACGCCAGTGCAGAGCCTCTTGAAGATGGCGAGTTGCTGGATGGAGATGACCAGTCTTCCGATTGGATTGAGATTTACAATCCAACGGATGCGATTGTGGATTTGGACGGCTGGTACCTAACCGACGAAAAAGCCAACCTGACCATGTGGCAATTCCCGGATGGTAACCAACTCGACCCAGGTGAGTTCATGATTATCTTTGCCTCGGGAAAGACGTACGTGGAAAATCCGCTTAATTACCCGTATCTTGATCCTGCCGGTTACTATCACACCAACTTCGAACTCGACAAGGCTGGAGATTACCTGGCATTAGTGGCACCTGACGGTAATACCATCGTCCACGAATACACGCCGGAATATCCCGTGCAGTTGACCAATATCTCGTATGGTCTGGCGCAGTACGCCACGACGCTCGTGTCAACAGGCGCGAGTGTCACCTATCACGTGCCCACCATTAGTGATGCTGGTCTGGGCACAGATTGGACTGATCCAAGTTTTGATGATTCGGGATGGGATACTGGACAAACCGGTCTCGGATTCGGCAATGTTGTACCAGGGCTCAACGTTACCTACTACAAGGCAAATACTACCGTAGACAGTCTTACAGCGATGGAAGCGGTCATAAGTAATCCATCCATGCAGACTACTGTGGTGACAGAAACAGCATCGGTGATAAACTATTTCAATACCGGTAACGAGGGCCACTATGTTAATAACAATCCGTTTCCCGGTACGACCATAGGTAATGACGTTGAAGATTTTGTCGTCCTTGTTACCGGTATGGTTCTGATCCCTGAGGCCGATGAATGGACTTTTGGTGTCAACAGCGATGATGGTTTTGTGCTGGAACTAACTAACGGTATCGATGTTTTCACGTCCTCCTATCCCGACCCAAGAGGTCCGGGTGACACGCTGGCGCCCTTCAATATTACACAAGCCGGACTGTATGACCTTCGCTTAGCGTTTTATGAGCGTGGCGGCGGCTCAGAGCTGGAACTGTTTGCTGCAAGGGGAAATTTCGCCACTTTTGACGCGGCCGGCTTTGATTTAGTCGGGGATACGGCCAGCGGCGGGCTCTATGTAAGTAGTATGAGTAACGAGGTTGAAACAGACGTGCAGCAACAGATGCAAAACATCAATGCCTCGCTTTGGACACGCATCGAGTTTAATCTCGAAGAGGGACAGCGTGATATATTTGACATGTTAAAGTTGCGAATGAAGTACGAAGACGGATTTGTGGCGTACCTGAACGGCCAGTGCGTTGCGGAGCAAAATGCGCCCGCCTCATTACAGTGGAATTCAACATCCACATCGGACCGTCCCAGCGAAGATTCTTTGGTTTTTGAAGAAATCAACCTTATGGCCTTCGTGGACGTGCTGCAAACCGGCACAAATGTGCTGGCAATTCACGGGCTCAACGACGACCCGGCCAATGATGAGTTTCTTATTCTGCCCGAGCTGGTCGCCGCCAGTAATCTTAGTGTCCCACAATATTTCACAACACCAACGCCGGGTGCGTTCAACATTACTGGTGCGGCGGGTATTGTAAGCGATGTCTGGTTCAGTCATAAGCGTGGTTTCTATGACACTTCATTCGGGTTGAAATTGTCCACCGAGATGGACAATGCTGAGATCCATTACACAATCGACGGCACACGGCCGACGATAATCCACGGATTAACTTTCAATTACAATACCGATCCGCCGATTGATATCGATACGACCACCACAATTCGCGCCGTTGCGGTCAGGCCCGGCTGGCTTGACTCCCCGGTCGAAACGCATACTTACATCTTTCTTGACGATGTTATCCAGCAGCCTACCAA
>JAOUEU010000121.1 GCA_029858555.1 Candidatus Zixiibacteriota bacterium | reverse complement strand
CGTTGGCTATCGAGTACTTCAGACCCTGAAAAGGGTCCAGGACCTGACTCATTCGCTCATCGGTAGCTATCTCGTGGTACTCCTTGCCCTTGACGTCGTATATGCGCGACAAGTTGATATCCTGGTCGACAATCACCATGATGGCCTGATCCCCCTCGCCCAGGTCAAGCCGGTACCGGGCGCCTTTGACGTAGATTGTCCCGGTCATGGGTTGGTCGGGTTGGGAAATTCTGATGTCAGCCTGGAACTCCGCGGCGGTGGCCGGTACGGCGCAGGCGAGCAGGGCGACAGTGACCAGCGTGGCCATCAAGGTCTGCAGTGGCGGTTTGCGATGCATGACTTTCTCCTCTTTATCAAGCACGGAACGTGTGGCACCCTTTTGGTCAGTGGTGAGGATAGGGAAGAGGGGTGCCGGTTTTTGTGATAATCAATGCAGCTCTTTTGCTCCGAATACCAGGGCCCGGAAGCTGTAGATAGTGGCCCGGGGAGATTTGTACGCGTCCTTCGGTAACCCCGCTTTATTGCAAGTGTGTTCCAGAAACTGGGTGCGATTCCAGCCATAATCGGCTGCCACCTGGGGCAGCAAGAGACCCCGTTGTCCCCCCATGGAAATCATCAGGCCGTCACGTCCGACTTCGATCTCGTCCAACGACGCGACTTCCATAAGCGGCGTCAGCACGGAAATTTCTATATCCAGTCCCGGCAACTCCTCGGCGCCGACAGCCGGAAAGCGGGGATCGGAAACCGCGGCCTGGATTGCGCAGGTGGACACTGTCTTGTACAACGGCTCGGCTGCGACGGTATGGCCGATACAGCCCCGAAGCTGACCCCTTCGCTCCAGAGTAACAAAGGCCGCGCCGGGCTCCTTGAGTTTGTCCGTGACCTCAAACTCGGGCACGGAGCCGACGGCAAGATAGTTTTTGATGGACTCGCGAGCGATCTGGAGCAGCTTGATTTTTTCATCATTGGACAAGTCGTACGCGGGTTTGGCAAAATCGTCGCCCGTGGTTTCCCCCCTCGGAGCGGGATTTTCACCGGAGGCCCTGTAGATGGCGGCAGCCACGTAGCCGACAACGGCATTCTTGTCGCCGGAGATGTCGCCGGAGTCTCCATAGCGCAGAATCCTGACACGGTTGGCTCCCTTCGCCATGGCTGCTTTTAGGACAGCTACAGCCGCACCGCCGCCGCACATTTCGACCTGACCGTTCTCTATGTATTTTTCGAGCCGGTCGGGGTCGAGGTTTTCAAGACAAGCCATTCCCAAAGAATCCATCGGCCAGCCCTGCGATGCGGGTCGATAATGCTGCCAGTCCGTAGAGGCAATCATAAGAGTGCGGTTATTGTCTGCTGCTGCCGCCAGCCCATCGGCAAGAAGCCGGATGGTAGCTTTGTCCGGATAACCCATCAACACCGGCACGATCTCGCAGTCGGGCAGCACGGTCTGAAGATACGGTAGCTGCACTTCGAGACAGTGTTCCTGAGCATGTGCCTGTTCCAAAACACGAAACTGCTGACCTTGTTGAAGCAGCAGGTTGCACAGGCTGTCGTTGCAGGGGACAGAGCCAAGAGGCGTCCGCCATTCGACATCCGGGCCATACACCGACAGTCCTTCGAACCGGTGGCGGTGCGCGGGCCCGATGAGGATAACACTGCTGACATCCATTCCGTCCAGCAACTTATAGCCGAAAGCGGCGATCTGGCCCGAATACACCAGGCCGGCATGAGGGACGAGGAGGGCGATCAATTCGCCATCTATATCGGGCGATTTGCCCACATTATCCAGATGTCCCCGCACCATCGCGGTCAGCCGATCCTTGTCGGCAGGGTAGAACTGGCCGGCCACGGCCGGTTGCCGAACAGCCGCGGCAGCACTGACAGAAGCGAATGTGGTGACTGCAAAAATGATGAGAAGATACGCTGATTTACGCATTATTTCAGCCTCTTTGAGAGGTGTTGGCCGCTGCCGGCCGGGACCGGGGAAAACCGTTTTTGTTTCCCGCGGCGATATCGTATAATTAGTATATGAGTAAGGTCGTCGTCGTCAAGTACTATCGCGATGCCCGCGGCTCCGGCCTCACTCGGGATGAGTACCGGCGGCTGATGTCGGTCGGGCTGCACCGGTTGACGGGCGAGTCCGATATGCAGAAGGCGGTGCGGAAACTGATTCCACCCGGGGTTATTGGCATGAAAACTAACTGCCTGACCGGCAAACTCAATTCGACGCCGGTGGCGCTGATAGATGCCCTCGGCGACTGCCTCGACGAAGCCGGTGTTGATGACAACGACATGGTTGTCTGGGAGCGCACGAGCCGTGAGTTGGCTGGAGCAGGTTATACGCTCAACGCCTCGGGCTCGTCCCGCCGGTGTCTCGGGACGGACGCCAATCGCATCGGCTACAGCCAGGGCTTTTATAGCTCCGGTGAGGTCAATTCCCTGGTCAGTCGGATTCTGACGGACCTTGTCGACCATAATATCAACGTGCCGGTGCTCAAAGACCATTCTATCGCGGGTCTTTCGGCCGGGATGAAGAACATGTATGGTGCCATCAACAATCCAAATAAATATCACGGCGACAATTGCAATCCTTTTTGCGCCCACGTTTCCGCCCTGGAGCCGGTCCGGGCGAAGAATCGCCTGACCGTCATTGACGCTGTGCGGGTCCAGTATAACGGGGGCCCGGGTTTTATGAGTCAGTTCCTGACCTATTACAACGGTGTGATTATATCGGATGATCCGGCGGCGGCCGACCGTGTGGGCCTTCAGGTTCTGGAGAACCTGCGGAAAGCCAACGGCCAGCCGCCACTGGAGAAAGTCGGTCGTCCGGTGAAATACCTGGTTGCGGCAGGGCAACTGGGTCTGGGCGAAGTCGAACTAAGTCGCATTGAAGTAGATGTCGTGGTTGTCGACGAGGATGGTCGGCCAACGGCAGGGGAGCTTTTCTGATGGATCGAAGGATGTTTATACGCTGCATGGGGTGCGGGGCCGTGGCCGCGGCTATCCCACAAACCGACCTGCTGCCCGAGTTTTTGGGCGGTCTTCAGAACGCCTGTGCCTTCGATTATACAAAGCAGCTGTCCTCGGTCGAGGCCCGCCATTACAAGAAATTGGAGACGGGCGGCATTGAATGCCGGCTGTGTCCAAGGCGCTGTATGGTGACCGATCTGGAGAGGGGATACTGCGGGGTCCGCGAAAATCGAGGTGATGTTTACTATACGCTGGTTTATGGTCGGCCCTGCGCGCTCAATATCGATCCGATCGAGAAGAAACCGTTTTTCCATTTTTATCCGGGGACAACGGCGTTGTCGCTGGCGACCGCGGGGTGCAACGTCAACTGTAAATTCTGTCAGAACTGGGAAATCTCACAGTCACGCCCGGAGCAAACCGATAACCTCGACCTGCCGCCGGGCACGCTGGTGGATATCTGCAAACAGCGGGCAATTCCGACCCTGGCGTACACCTACTCCGAGCCGGTGATTTTCTATGAGTACATGTACGACATCGCGAAGCAGGGACACGAAAAGGGCGTCAAATCGGTCATCATCACCGGCGGCTACATCGAAAAGGAGCCACTGGCCGACCTTCTGCCGCAGCTTGACGCTGTCAAAGTTGACCTCAAGGCTATACGGGAAACGTATTATAAAGATGTTGTCGGAGGCGAGCTGCAGCCGGTGCTGGACAGACTTATCCAGATAAAACAATCGGGCGTATGGCTCGAGATAGTATACTTGGTAGTGCCGACGCTGAATGACACCGACGCGGAGTTCAGGGAACTGGCGCAGTGGGTCAAGACATACTTGGGCAAAGACACACCTGTGCATTTCTCGAGATTTCACCCCCAGTATTTGCTGAAGAATCTGCCGCCGACACCACAAGCCACCCTGGAGAGCGCCTATAATATCAGTCGTGCGGAGGGGCTCGATTTCGTGTACCTGGGCAATCTGCCGGGTCATCCGGCGGAGTCAACGTATTGCCCCAAATGCAGCAGGGTTCTGATTGAGCGCCGGGGCTACCGGATCAGCCGGCAAAACCTTACCGGCAATCGCTGTAACAACTGTCAGACGGAAATACCCGGCTTGTTCTAAATGAATCGCAAGGGATGCCTACTCGGCCTGTACTCCGTGGGGGGACAGGTGCTGCTTCTGCGGGAGCTGGTCTCTTCTCTTAACGGGGATGAACTGTTCATCGGCACGGCTCTCTTTGGCTGGTTGCTGTCAGTAGCGGCCGGGGCCTGGCTCGGCGGCAAAAGACCATTGGCGGTTTCCTCCGGCGCGCTTTTCACTATCGGCGTTGTCGTACTTCCCCTGGTTGTGGTTCTGACGCGGCTTTCACCCCTGGCCGTCACGGATATAGTGGCCGAGACAGTGCCTTTCAGCGCCGCGGTGCTTATATCTGTCCTCATGATGCTGCCGGTCGGATTGATTTCAGGATGGCTTTTCCCGACGATCACCCGTGAGCGGGAAAATGCTGCCGATGCAATCGTGTTAGTGTATCTCTTCGAAGGGATTGGCGCTTTTGTCGGCGGCCTGATGATCACGCTTCTTGTCGGACCCGTTGTCACCACCCTCGAGATGGCCGTTCTGCTGGGAGTGGTCGTTCTCTATGGCGCCTTTCTGTCCCGGCGACCGGCCGGCAGGCCGGGAGGGGTCCTGACGGTCGCGGTGGCGCTGGTAGTGCTGATTGCTGCTCGCAATCTGATTCCGTTTCTGGATGTACAGTGCGACATCATAAAGTACCATCCCTATCACGTCGAAAAGGCGTTTGACACGCACTATGGACGCCAGGTACTGCTAACGCGGGACAGCACTCTGGCCCTGATTACCGACAACACCACCGAGGCCGTATACCCGGATCTGGCGGCCGCGGAAAACAGGCTCCTGCCGCCGCTGGCGTATCACCCGGCCGCATCCAGGCTCCTGTATGTCGGGCGGCCCGAGTTCGGAGCGGCGCAACTGGCTGATAGTCTTTCGGAATTGTCCATCACGGCTGTCGATCCCAGAGGCCGCCTGTCCGAAGTCATGGGTGACTACCTGCCGGTACCGAAGACCCTTGCACGAGTCCATGATGACCCGCTGGCGTTCTTCTCGCGCCGTCACGACGGTGTCGGGTTCGACATTGTAATTCTGAATCCCGGCAATATCGGCAGCTTCAAAGGCGGCCGTCTGCTGACGCTCGAGTTCCTGCGGACGGCAAAGACGTTTTTGACGGACAGGGGCATTTTGTATCTGCCGTTGGATTTCGATACCGACCGCTACGTGACGGCCGAGCAACGCGACCTGCTGGCGGTCGTATACGGCGGTCTGAAGGAGTCATTCGGCCACGTGGCCGTGTGGCCGGGGACTGTTACAGCCATGTTTGCCTCCGACGCCCCCTTGTTTGACATTCCGGTGGACTCAATCGCAGGGCGGCTAAGCCACATGACCTACTCGCCCCGGTATGTCAGCGAAGATTACTTATATGACCGTTTGAACGATTTGAAGGTGGACCGTCTGGCCGCCGCGTTGAATCCGCCCGTCGAGTTGAACACCCTGAACCGGCCGGTGCTCACCCATATGCAGGCGTTGTACAGCGCCAAGGCTCATAACGTAGACAAGGCGCTGGTCGCAGCCATTCTAAAAAATCCCGGCTGGCAGGTCTTTCTGCCGGTGGTGGTGATCCTGTTTCTTGCCTCGGCGATTGCCTCACGGGACACTTTGCGCCGGCGAAGAAGGTTTGGCCTGTTTCTGTACTTCACGGCCGGAATTGTCTCGCTGTCGCTGGAGTTGATTTCGTTCTATGTCTATCAGTCCTCGGCCGGTTCTCTGTTTTCCGAGATGGCGGTCCTGATAGGGGCGTTTATGCTGGGCCTGGCGCTGGGAACCTATTACGCTGTCAGGTGGGGCGCGGACCGGTCGGGTCATGCATCACTGGGCATTTTGCTGGCAGCGGCAATAGCATACCGCCTGACCTACGCTTCCGTTCCACCGCATCTGCAGCTTTTCTATAGCATCTGCTTCCTGCTGGCGGTGGCTGTCGCGACGGGTCTGCTTTTTGCCTTCGCGACCCGTCGCTATTACGGGGGGCAAACCGAATCTAACCGCGGCCTCGGATATGCCTGTGAATTGCTGGGATCATCGATGGGGGCGTTGTTCACCACCACGATTCTGCTGCCCGTAATCGGGTTGTCGTGGCTGCTGGTGTCGCTGGCGATGCTGGTCGGCGTAACGTTGCTGGTCAGTCTGGTAATGCCGGCCCCGGATTAGACAGTCCTTGCGGTCAGCTCTTTCGGGCGGTAGCTTCTTTCTCGATTTTTTTTCTTTTCAGCAGGACCTGGTTGGAGGGTGAACGGGACTCGCCGACCGAGGTTATGTAAATAGCCGCTTTGTCGCTGACGGGGCAGGCGTACTCGCAGGCGCCGCAGCCGGTGCAGAGGTTGGCGTCGACATACGGGAGTTTGACGGACACTTCTTTACCCTGGCCATCCAGAACGATTTCGTCTTTCAGGTAGATCGATTTGGGCGAGGTGGGGCACCACTCCTCGCACACGATGCACGGCGTGGCCATTGCCCACGGCAGGCACCGTCCCCGGTCGACAAAAGCCGTGCCGATGCGGTTGGGAGGTAAATCGCGGTCGCCCACCTTTTCTTTAAGGGAAAGCTCCGCTATCGCCCCCGTCGGGCAGACCTGGCCGCAGAGAGTGCACGAGGGTTCGCAGTAGCCGATCTTGGCGATCAGAATGGGCGTCCATATACCCTCGGTGCCGGACTCGAAAAGGGTAGGGTGCAGGGCGTTATTGGGGCAGACCCGCATACACTGACCACAGCGGATGCAGCGGGCCAGAAATTCTTCCTCGACCAGCGCTCCGGGAGGACGAATCAGGCGGGCATCAGCGTTTATTTCGAAATCGTCGCCGGATCGGAAAAGAGGAAAAAGGGCCAGTCCGCCCACTACCGAGGCGGTTACTTTTCTCCTGGTGATGTCCACCTTCTGGGTTCCGGCCGGATTGGCGCGGGTAGGTGTCTGGTCTGGAAAGAACTTGAACTTCAGCGAATTCCGGGGGCAAACCGCCTGGCAGTTCAGGCAGAGGTGGCATTCCGGCTGACGCCAGCGCGAGCCGACATCGGGATTGTCCGCGCCCTGGCAGAAAAGCAGGCACTTGTTGCAGTGGTCGCATGATGACTCGTCTTTCTCAAGGCCGAAAAGGCTGAAGCGCGAGAATATCCCGAGCATCGCCCCCAGGGGGCAGATGCCCCGGCACCAGAAGCGGGTGAAGACACGGTTTAAAACCAGCACGATGAAGAAAAAGAGACCCAGCGAAAAAATCGTGTTAAAATGAGCCTGCCGAAAGGGCAAAAGGACCGCGGCCAGCAGATTGTAGCCTGCCTGCGCGATTTTGCCCAGCGGGGGGAAACCGATACTTTTGACCCAGGCCAGCAGGTCCAGGGATGCCGTGTGCAGCATGGGCAGAAGCACGGTGCCAATAGAACGGGCCAGAAGTGACAGGGGATCCAGCAAGCCCACCTGCAGAACCCCGAGGGCGGCGCCGCCAATAAACACCAGGAGAATGTAATACTTTATGCGCTGGTACTTCTTGTAACGGTTCGAGTCGACCAGTCTGGTTCCTTTCCGGCGCGGTCGTTCGGAGCGAATTTCCGATATCCAGTGGTTGAGCGTGCCCAGGGGGCAGACCCAGCCGCAGAAGAAGCGCCCGAGGAAAACCGTGGGAATCAGGATGACCAGCGACCATAAAAGCCCCTTGTAAAGCGTCCCGCTGGACAGTAACGTTGCCAGCGCTACTAACGGGTCGAACTGCAGAGCGATCGATACCGGGTATGGCAGACGGATCTCGGCGGCCTCGGTCGGATTAAAACTGACTTCAAAGGTCGTTTTCAGGATGAGGAAGAAGAATATAAACAGAAAGAGGGCTTGCGACAGGCGGCGCAGGTTTCTGACTGTCTTAACGGTCATCAGGCGATCTCTTTATATCCGGCTTCCCGGTAAGCGATCTTTCCCAACCCGGAACGCTCCGCGAGCACCAGGTGACTGACCTGGTCGGCGCGCAGCCCCAAAAACTCGGCTGCCCGGGCATCGGCCGCCACCGGGTCGGTGGCGCAGATCACGGAATCTTCGCGGGCCACATCATCCAGTGATCCTCCCGTGGGTCCGCCGCGCAAAAGCACCCGGGTGGCATCCACGACTGTCAGAGTAGGCCGGCAGAAATCGGCCAGGTCAACAATGGACTGGTCAATCTGCTGGTGCAACTGGTTGCGACGTCCCCCGAGAATACCATAGAGGTTTTTCATCCCGATAGTACAGGAACACAACGAGTGCTGCTTGACGATCGGCATGTTTATCAGGCGATCGGTCTGAACCATGTATTTTAAAACCGGCCAGACCGTCAAAACCTCACCGTCGAGGTTGGTGTTCAGAAAATCTTTTTCCTGAGGCAGGATGACCCTGGCGCCGGCCTTCTCGGCGGCTTCCCCGATTCCCGAACGGATGAAACAGCGCCGCGGATCGTTGCAGGAATAATCGGTGACGATGACTTCACCGGCACCCGCCGCCAGGCAGAGCCTGACCATCTCGCCGACCAGAAGAGGATTGGTGTTAGCTGCTTGTTCCGGGCGGCGATCCCAGCCGACGTTAGGTTTCACTGTTACCCGGTCTCCCGGGCTGATGAAACGGCCAATGCCGCCAATGCCGTCCAAGGCGCTATTGAGAGCGTTCAGCGGGTCGGTCTGACGAGCCAGGACTATTTGAGGCATGGTCTTGTCCGGAGCTACCCCAAAATCCGCCCCTTTGACCAGAGGGGCGTTGGCTCTGGCAGTCTCCCGGTTGTGAAAAAGCAGTCCGGTGCCGCCGGTTACGGCGGCCAGGGCTACCGCCTGGCTGGTCTTTTTGATGAAATCACGACGTCGCATTGGTTTTTTGCCGGCCTTTACAGCTCTGCCAATATATGCAATTGCTCCCGGTGAAGCAAGCCTCAGGATTGGCGGCCGCAGTGCGGTGAGCGGCATGACACCCGCGCCGGTCGGTCAACAATCATTTGTCAACAAGTCTGTTGCTTCTTTTCCAAAAGCCGTTTATCATACACCCGAATCATTGTTTAAATCGTGAATAATTCATCCTGACTTGTGGCGTTTTATGAACGAGGCGTCAGATACACACGACAGTGACCGCAGTTCGGAGTATGTATCTTTGGCCCGCGGTAGTGCGGTCTCCCACTACCGGATCGAACGGCAGCTGGGTTCGGGCGGTATGGGTGAGGTATATCTTGCCGAAGATAGCGAATTAAAACGTAAGGTTGCCGTCAAATTTCTTGCGGGTGTGCTCACGGCCGATGCGGAGCAACGAGCCCGTTTTACACGTGAGGCTGAGGCTGCAGCCTCGCTGAATCATCCTAACATCGTCACGATTTACGAAGTCGGTGAGCACCGGGGCCGGCCGTTTTTCGTCATGGAATAT
>JAOUEU010000384.1 GCA_029858555.1 Candidatus Zixiibacteriota bacterium | reverse complement strand
CCGAACACCAGCCATATCCTCCGCGTGTACATGAAAGCGGCCGCCAGAAGGATGCTGGCCTCCAGGGCAATGGCCACCGCGGCCCATACCGAGGCATTGGGATTGCCGATGTGAGCGAAACCGAAGAAAGCCGCCTGGAGTATCAAGGCCACCCAGCTGCCTGCTAATTCCTCCGTCAGCTTAAAGAAGATTATCCTAAACAGCAGTTCTTCGGCGAATGCTGCGATGCCGAAGGGAATGATCGTGTGCAGCGCTACCGTCCAGTCGGATGTAAAACCGGCGATACTGTAATAGCCGGCTATGGCCATTATCAGAACAATGGTGCAGAGTATCCCACCGCCGATGAGGACCCCTTGCCCAAACTCTTTCAGGGCGCCTTTCGAGCCCATTTCGTGCGCCTCTCGCCTTTCAACTATCCGGGTATACAGACGGTAGAACACAATAAAAAGGACGATGCCCAGAACTCTCTCGGCGTGGCCTACCATCACCTCAACCGACTCCGAGAGACTCGGTGCAATGAGGTATTTATACCCCGGACGAAGCAGCGTTGCCGGCACCAGGGACAGTGACGCCGCCAGAATCCTGACCAGCGGGAACTGCAATATCTTCCCGGCAACAGATGTCGGTGACGCCTGAGTGAACAACTGCTCACTTTTGACAGTCAACATGGACGACTCCTTTCACAACCGTTGATCGTCGATGATTCGGAGATTGTGCGGAATACCGTCGTCCCAGGCATGATGCAGGGCCATAGCGCGAACAAGTCCTTTCGAGGACACTGGTAATTCATGACTGAGGCGGCTGGCGAACAGCGGGTCTCTAAAATTCTATCTTTAAATACGACTGATAGTTCCGGGTTGTTTCAGCAATGCTGTCGGAGCCGAATTTAGCCAGAAAAGCATCCGCCAGCACCAGCGCCGCGACGGCCTCGCAAACAACGGCCAGAGCCGGAACAATACAGACGTCGGTCCGTTCGACCATTGCTTCGGCGGGTTCTTTCGTCTTGATATCGACAGTTTGCAGCGGCCTTTTCAACGTCGCCAGCGGTTTGCTTGCCACTCTGATGATAACATCCTCACCGTTGGTCATGCCGCCCTCGATGCCGCCGGCGCGATTGGTCGTGCGATGAAATTTCTTCTTTTTCGCGTCACCGTACGGATCATAAAAAATCTCATCCTGAACTTCCGAGCCACGCCTTTTGGCCTCTTCGAACCCCCGGCCGATTTCCACTCCCTTGACCGAGTTAACGGCCATCATGGCTCCGGCCAGGCGACCGTCAAGGCGGTCGGACCACTGTGAATAGCCGCCCAGTCCCACGGGCAACCCGCGTACGATCACCTCGGCCACGCCGCCCAGAGAATCACCGTCCTTCGCGGCGTCGTCAATGGCTGCTATCATCTCCGCCTCCGCGTCGTTGTCAAGACAGCGCACCCGGGACTGCTCGGACCGCTCGGCAAGCTTTTTCAGATCGCTCAGGTCATAATCGTCACCGATGGCAACGGGTCCGATACGAATCACATGGGATGCCAACGAAATGTCGAAGTGCTCGAGAAGCTGCCGGGCCAGCGCCCCGACGGCCACCCTGGCGGCCGTCTCCCGGGCGGAGGCGCGTTCCAGAACATTGCGCATATCATGGTGATCATGCTTGATCGCTCCCGGCAGGTCGGCGTGCCCCGGCCGGGGACGCGTTGTCTCGACGGCCAATTGCTGCTCTCGCTGGTTAAGGTCGCTACCGATGGATGCTACCGGATCCATGATCTTCTGCCAGTTGGCCCAATCCTTGTTGGGAATGACAAGAGTAATGGGTCCGCCCAGGGTAAAGCTGTTACGCAAGCCCGAGACGATCTGGACGGTGTCCTTCTCGATGCTCATCCGCTCGCTCCGGCCGTAACCCTTCTGGCGTCGCGCCAGTTGATAATTCAACCCATCGATATCGACCCTGAAGCCGGCGGGAAACCCGTCCAGGACCGCCGTAAGCTGCGGACCGTGCGATTCACCTGAAGTGAGAAACTTGAGCATGCCCGAATGTAGCCAAAATAGCGGGCCACGTCAACCCAACCTTCGATCAGTCGGGCACAAAGATTTCAATCTTGGAGTCCCACTTACTGTCCTGAGACATCTCTGACATCCTCCGTTCAATGAGATCATCGATGTTCAGGGCCTTGGAGACGCTGTAGAAATCCTTCTGGTCGATGGGAGATATTTGCTTCATCTCATCGAGGACGGCCACTATTTTCTTGGTGGCGGTATCAAGAACGTCCAGGTACCCGGGAAGCAGCTGGATCA
>JAOUEU010000383.1 GCA_029858555.1 Candidatus Zixiibacteriota bacterium | reverse complement strand
GGGGCGGAATGAGTGAAAATGACGAGGTTCAGCGGGGTGCGGTCGCCACCGGCCAGGCATCCACCTGACAAAAGCATTATGAATATCTGCCTGCAGTCCATATTTTTCAAGACGGTTTTCTTCAAAGCCGTGGCCGACCAATTGGAAAAGGCCGGGCACAATGTCTTCTGGACGGCGACTTCCCTCAAATGGCGCCAATGGCTGCTCTGTCGCGGTGTCTCGCCGGGCCGCATTCTCCTGCTCCGGCGTGACGACAGCGCCCATATAGATCCTCGAACCGCTGAGCATGCCCGGATGATAGAAGCTCTCGAGGCTCGTACCGGCCTGACGGTCAAGAAGATTTTTCACATGGACCGCGTGGTGCGGCAGTGGCCGTGGACCGAGGCCGAGAAGTACTATGTCTACGTCGTCCAGAAGTTGAACGCTTTTTTCAATGAGAACGCCGTCGAAGTCGTACTGGGAGAAGCGACCCTCTCCGATGAAATTCTCGCCGCCCTGGTCTGCCAGGCGAACAATATCGATTTCTACAATCTCTGTACTGTGCGCGTGCCCGGTGACCGCTTCGCTTTCTTCAAGGGCTACCGGCACGCCGAATACGAGCGAATAGCCGATGATGACGCCGCCGAGGATTACTTCGACAGAGCCGCCGAACTGCGCCAGAGGCTGATCGACGGCCTCAAACCCGACTACTGGTACTGGCATAACAAGGTTCCCCGAATAAATTATTCGTTTGTCGCCAGGATCTGGACAAAAATCCGCGAAGCTCTTGTTGAGGCGCAAACCGACGCGACCGTCAAACCCCTTTCGTACCACCTCGTTCGCGAGCGGCAGTATCTGAAACCGTTCCGCTGGCTGCATCTGAAATTGATGCCGGTTTTCGATGAACCCCGAGCCGACGAGTCGTACCTGCTCTACACGCTCCACAAGCAGCCCGAAGCCTCGATTGACGTGCTTGGCGCCGACTTCGTCAACCAGTACGAACTGATTAAGGGCATCGCGCGCCAGTTGCCGCATGATGTCATGCTGTACGTCAAGGAACATTCGCACTGCCTCGGCGATCGTACGCGGGCTGAGTTGATGGCTATCAAACGGCTTCCTGGAGTACGCCTCATCGATCCCTTTGCGGACACCCATACTCTGATCAAAAAGGCCCGGGCCGTGATAACCGTTTCGGGGACCGTCGCTTTTGAGGCGGGCCTGCACGGCAAAACCGCCGGTACCTTCGCTCCCATGTTTTTCAACAGGTTGTCGCGTGTGCACCACCTGCGGTCGGTCGACGATATTGGGCGCCTGCTGGAACCCCGGCCGGACGCGGGCGGATTGAGCCGCGACGACCAGCGGGTGCTGGCGGACATTTTGGCCAACTCCTGCGAGGGCGTGATCGGTGATCCTCTCAACGTGCCACTGTGCATGAGTGATGACAATATCGATCGTGTCGCCGCCGGTTGCCTGAAACTGCTCAGCGCCCTTCAAGCGAGAAAACGGTCGGGGGTGACCCGATGACGCGGCTGTTTGCACCGCGGTGGGCGATAGCTATATCGCTCGCTGTATGGGCTGTCCTGCGGTTGGTCGCACCCATCAGCTATGATGTCGGCCCGTCGGTCGGTGCCATTCTGCTTCTTGCTTCTTACATCGGGTTCTTTTTCGCCGGCACTTTCCTGTACAGCTATCTCGCCCGATTCCACGGCCGGGCAGAGTACCCGGCCTTTCAGAAGGCTGCGCGTGTAAGAAATGAACGTGTCTTTCACGATCGTTTTGTCAGGGGAGTCTTTCTGGTTTTTCTCACGATGGCCCTGATCGGGCTGGCCCTGAGGTTCTACGACCTCTTCGTTGCGAAGTCGTTTTTCTCGTTCGAGTCCGTTTCCGACTTCAAAATCAATTATGATGAAAACCTCGTCAGTTTCGGCCCGGCTTCCGTTATCTCGGCGGTCCTGGTGCCGTTCAGCGCCGCCCTGGTGCTCCTGTCAGGTTATTTTAAGGAGCGAATAGCCTTGTCCTGGCGGGTGGCGGCATACGCCACGGTGGGACTGTTTGTCGCGTATTTCGCGCTCCGCGGGGGTCGCACCGCGATTACGCTCATGCTGCTGATGTTCTTGACCGGCGTCGCCCTGGCGGGAAGATTGACGGCGAAAGGTTTAAAATCGAGCCTGAACAAAAAAATCGTTGTTCTCGGCGTTGCCCTGTTGGTGTTTTTTGTTTATTCCATGTCACTCTTGACCGAGCGGCTGGAGATTATGGGCTTCACAGCCACCGCCGGCCTGGAGTATCTGGAGAGCCATCACCACGTCATCATC
>JAOUEU010000120.1 GCA_029858555.1 Candidatus Zixiibacteriota bacterium | reverse complement strand
CGGGGATACTCCTGCCGCATTTGTCGCACATGTTCCGGCTTGAAATTCGTGTGAACGTGGCAGTGCCCTTTCCACAAAATGATCTTCGCCCGCTCCACCTGCTCGATCGTCAGCCCGCCCTCCTCTCGGGAAAAGTCCCAGACGACCATTTCGTCATCCCTGATGCCGAACTTCACGGCTGTGTTTTCACCCAGATGCTCATCGGGAAAGAAAAATAGTTTCTCCCGGCGCTTTAGGGCCCAGTCCATGGCCGCGACGGCGTTGGAAGACGTGCAGATCAGCCCGCCGTTGCGTCCGGTAAAGGCCTTGAGCCCGGCGGATGTATTCATATAAGAGATCGGCGCGATTTTCTCGCTACCCCCGAACTGCTGCAGATATTCCCAGGCTTCGAGCACATCGGCCATCTCGGCCATATCGGCCATGGGACATCCCGCCAGAGGATTGGGCAGATACACCCGCTTGTCCTCCGCGGAAAGGATGTCAGCCGCCTCCGCCATGAAATGCACGCCGCAAAAAACGATAGCCTCGACATCCTTCTGCTGTGAGGCGATTTTCGACAGGCCGTAGCTGTCTCCGACGTGGTCGCCAAATTCCACCACCTCCAGCCGCTGGTAATGGTGGGTCAGAATACACAGCTTTCCTCCTAATCTCTGCCTGACAGCTGTAATGCGCTCTTTGAGTTCCGGCAGAGGGGCTTCGCGGTATTCTCTGGGTAGTGAAAAATACATTTTTCAAGCTCTTTTCATCACTGTCTCACGGGCCGCCCGGTGCATTACCGGCTCATGTTTCTCCGTCGAATGTCCCGGCCTTACTTCGGCTTTGGGGTCAATTTAATTCTTTGCGTTGTTGACTGCTGTCGCCGCCTCGCCGGAGCCGGTAGATATCCGTTTCAATTTCCCTTCGTAGCTGGCTATGTCACCGGCGGCCCAAACGCCCTCCGGGCCGGTGCGCATGCGCGAGTCGACGGCTATACCGTTTTTTTTAATCATCAGATGCCAGCCCGCGATCGGTCCGAAAGGTGTCGGCTGTTCCGTCCATTATATTCATCTAAACACTTTTCCCGCTATAGTCCTGCCGTGTTGTCGGCGATATCCTTCGTCATGCCGGCCCGAGTACGTCAACACTTATCAGCGCTCTCCATAAGGGCAATATCATATATGGTCATGTACAATAGCAATAACCGGCCCCGGCCAAATATGTTTCAGCTTTCCGCCAGTCGGTGATTAGCGATTAAGCTCGGCCAGGTGCCGAAATATCAGTTCGTTGTCAGGGATTTCGGCGGGAGGCACCTGCTCGATATATCGGATAATCCCTTTTTTATCGATCACGAATACCGATCTCTCGGCATAACCGCGTTCCTGATTGAACACTCCATACATGCGAGCCACCTCGCCGTGAGGATAAAAATCAGACATAAGCGGGAATGACAGGCCTCCCAGCGAACGCGCCCAGGCCCCGTGGCAGGCTATCGAATCGCACGATATGCAGAGCAGCTGACAGTCGTAATTTTCGAACCGGCCTATAACCTCCTGGAACTCCGGTATCTGGGCGGCACACACAGGGGTCCAGTCGCCCGGATAAAAGGCCAGGACCACGTTTTTCCGCCCCTGGTACCAGGCCAGATTCAACTCACCCTCGTTGTGGGTCGGCAGTGTGAAATCCGGCGAGACGTCATTTATCTTGGGAACTCTATTCTCCGTCTTTTTCGTGGCGATAACCCTCTCATTCTGGCATCATGCGTCATCATCCAAATCATCCCCCAGACTGTCGTCCAGATCGCCCTCCAGCCCCTCTTCCGCCTTGCCGAACTCATCCGAGTCCGGGTCCGGATCATCACCCAGGGTTTCCCGGAACAGGCTGCCCGGCGCGCCGCATACCGGACAAACATCCGGCCTTTCGTCCTCCTCGTCGTGAACGTAACCACAAACAGTACAGGCCCAAAGCACGTCCGTATCCTCTTTTTATTGACCCGTCGTGGAGCCGGGTCGGTCACCGGTTACTCTTTAGTCTTCCATCGGCGATGTATCGCCATAGCCGAACCAGTAATAATTGCCGCTCAAGGCTTCCCTCTCGGCCATGAGCAATTCGTAATGGCGGTGTTCCTCGTCGGCGAGACCGTCGAATACTGCACCGAATTCCGGATCGTCGATCAGGTTACGTTCCCGCTGATAGTACTGGGTAGCGGCCAACTCCGCCTCGATAGCCAGATTAAGGAATTCCATTTCTGATTTTAACTGCAGAGTATGGCCTTGGCCGAAAATATCGGACAGAACCGACAGCCCCTTCTCCGGAAGCGGGCCAACGGCGCCCCCAACATGTTTCTCGTATATGGCAAGAAGAGTTCTTTTGTGGCCAAGCTCGTCGTCCCTGAGGTTCTGCAATTTCCTTTTGGCGTCAGTGTTCGTCGCCTTCTCGGAAAGCAGGTTGTAGAAATAATAGCCGTCTTCTTCTCCCTTAATGGCTCGCTTGAGGACCTCCTTGACCTTTTCTTTATCGCTGTTCATATCGCCTGCCTAATCTCGCATCATTCAGATTGTTGTTTTCTAATATACTCGGCCGCCCGACGCATTCTCTCGACCACAACCGGTTGTGTGAGCACCACGAGCATTTCAAAAAGGCTCGGTCCGACGGGCACACCGGAAACGGCCAGACGCGTGGGATGAATAAGTTGAGCCTTTTTCAGGCCCTTCTCTTCGGCCATCTCCGACAGCGTCGCTTCCACACCGTCATGTGTAAACTCCTTCAGACTTTCAAATCGGGCCGCCAATTCCCCCAGCCACTCGGCGCTCTCGGCGGTAAACTGCTTGACGGCCGCCTGGGCATCATACCGATAGCCAAACGAAAAAAAGTAGCCGCCCAGCGACGCAAAATCCGAGATGCGCCGGGCCCGCTCCCTGAGCAGACGGACGACGGCCCGCAAGTAGTCCCAGCGCGTCTCCAGCCAGTACTTGGTGGTCAGACCGGCGTCAACCAGAAAGGGAGCCGCCAGAGTCGCCAGCTCATGGTCACTTTTCATGACCATGTGCTCCCGGTTAAAAGCGACCAGCTTCTCTTCATCAAATATAGCGTTGGACGGGTTGAAATTGTTGGCATCAAAAATCTCGATGAGTTCTGCCGAAGTGTATATTTCCCGGTCGGTTTTGGGCGACCAGCCCAACAGGCACAGGTAATTGAACATGGCCTCCGGCAGTATTCCCTCATGGCGGTACTGGGCGACGTCTTTGTCACCCAGGCGCTTGGAGACTTTTCTCTTGTCCGGCCTCAGGATCATCGGCAAATGCCCGAACTCGGGCGCGGCAAAACCCAGGGCATGGTAAAGGTGAATCTGCTTGAAAGTATTGGTGATGTGATCGTTGCCCCGGATGACGTGAGTAATACCCATATCGTGATCGTCAACGACGACGGCCAAATTATACGTCGCCGTGCCGTCAGACCGCGCAATCACGAAATCTTCAAGGTCCTCATTCCGGCGGCTGACCTCCCCGGAAACCATATCCGTAAAGCGCGTCTGCCCGTCTGGGATTTTCAAACGTATAGCGAATTTGTCCCCGGCTTTGATCCGGCTATCGATCTCGCCGGGTGTGAGGTTCAGGCAACGGCGGTCATACTGCAGCGGCTTTTTATCGGCGCGGGCCTTTTCGCGGTCGACCTGCAATCGCTCGGGGCTGCAGAAGCAGCGATAGCCGTAACGGCTTTCGAGAATCTTGCCGGCGTACTCGTTATACAAGGCGATTCTCCTGGACTGGTAGACGATTTCTTCATCCCACGGCGTGCCGACCCACTGCAGCGCTGAGAGAATCGGCTCCAGCAGGGCCGCGTCCGACCTTTCCGCGTCGGTATCCTCGATGCGCAGCAGGAACTTCCCGCCGTAGTGCCGGGCAAAAAGATAATTGGCAATCGCCATGCGGGCCGTCCCCACGTGGAGGTACCCCGATGGCGAGGGCGCCAGCCGAACGCGTATCTCCGCACCACCAGTTTTGGCGCTACTCATTCCCGTTCCTTTTCGAAGCCGCCCCCTCCGGTATCATCAAATCGCTCCGGCCTGTCGTACGGCGGCGTTTCCGAGATTTCACGGGAAGAGGCGGGCGGGTTGTCAGACGGGGGAGGAGGAGGCGGCGGTGGCGTCGCGGCGGTGTAGGCTGACACCGGTCGGACCGGCGGCGGCGATTCCTCGACTCTTTCAAGCCTGATTTCATAGCCCCCAACAACCCTGGCAACAAGATTATATATGATGGCCAGCACCACAACCAGCAGCGTATGAAAGACAGCCCCCCCGATCGCGCCGAAGATAGGCAACACGACCAACAGGAGGCCGACCGACAAATCCTCCAGTGCCAACTCGCCGGTATCCAGCATCGGCACGGATGATGCGATCGTCACAACGAAACTCAGGATGATTGCATAGAGCAGGCCGAAAATGAAGCCCACGATCATGCTCAAGAAGAACGAGACCTTGATCAGCGGCCAGATCGTTATCGATTTTATTTCGTAACGCATTGACTATCCTCCGTTCCAGCGCCGCCGGTTGTCTCCGGGACGACATTAACCCCGGCCGGGCGCCGCGCTCTGAGCGTTTAGCTGAAATCTCATACACCCGGGGCAACCCTTCGCTGACCTCGGTTACCGTTGAAGATATGTGCTCCCGGTAAAAACTCAAGCGAATTATCCCGTGCGCTTGCGGTTGACTATAAACCGGGCGTCCACGGCTTTGCAGTTGTCCTTATCCGGTGACGCCATGAACGGGTTGATATCGATTTCCGAAAAAGAGTCAAAGTCGGACAGAAGCTGCGACAACCTCAACAGTGTCTCTTCGAGGATCTCGAGATTCACCGGCGGGGCTCCCCGGAACCCGGTCAGAAGGGGATAAGAACGCAGTGACTTGATCATTCGCCTGGCCTCGGAATCGGTCAAGGGATTGATGCGGAAGTCGACGTCTTTCATAACCTCGACGTAGATGCCGCCCAGTCCGAACATGATCAGGGGACCGAACGAAGGGTCAACCGTCATACCCATGACCGTCTCAATGCCACCGGTGACCATTTTCTGCATCGCCACCGAAAACTGTTCACCCTTCTTGAGAATCCCGACACGTGAACGCAGCTTCCGGAAAGCATCCCTGACCTCCTTGTCGGAACGCAAATCAACCATGACGGCCCCGGATTCGGTTTTGTGCAGAATGGGCGGCGTGTTGATTTTCATGACCACCGGGTATTCCATATTCTTCGCAGCCGCCACCGCCTCGGAAACATTCCGGGCATAGAAATAACTGGCCGCTGGTATTCCATAGGCTTCCAGGATGGCGATAGCATCCTCGCCGACAATCGCCCCCTCACCCTCGCCTATATTACGGTCAATAATTTCCTGCACCCGGGCCTGGTCGACCCTGAACCTCTTCACCTTCCCGGTGGGGCGACTCAGCCACTCTTCGTAGCCGTGAATTGTGGCGAGCGTCTTGGCGACCGCCTCAGGGAAAATATAAACAGGGATGTTATGCTCCTTCAGATATTCAATACCGGCCGTGCTTTCCCCCGCGCCCATAAAACAGGCCAGCACCGTCTTGTCGGTATCGGCCAGCGCCCTGTGAATACTCTGAGCCACCTCGAGTTGATTGACAGTCACCGGCGGGACGAAAATAGGAATGATCGCGTCGTAGCGCCGATCGGCTTTGACCGCATCCAGCGCGGCTCTGAACTCCTGGCTGCCGGCGCCGCCGACCATGTCAAGGGGATTGGAAAAGGAAGCATCCTCGGACATGGACCCTTTAAGATTCTTTACCGTCGCGGGCGACAACGGCGGCATCTCCATACCGTTGCTGATAAGGGCGTCCGTGGCCAGAACCCCCGCCCCGCCGGCGTTGGTCACCACACAGACCCGATTCCCCTTGGGGACCGGCTGATTCGACAGGGCTGCGGCAACGTCAAAAAGCTCCTCGACCGTGTCCACCCGCATGATTCCCGTCTGCTGGAACAGAGCATCCACACCCACATCGAGACCGGCCAGCGCCCCGGTGTGGGACGAGGCTGCCTTGGCTCCAAGCTTGGTGCGACCCGATTTGACCGCCACTATTGGTTTAAGGCGGGAGACCTCCCGGGCGATGCTCGTGAAATTGCGCGGGTTGCCGAAGTTCTCCAGGTACATCAGAATGACGTCGGTGTGCGGATCATCTTTGAGGTACGCCAGGACGTCGTTTGAAGAAATATCGGCTTTGTTGCCGATGGATGCCACCAGCGAGAAGCCAAGGCCCAGTTCCATGGCCGTGCTCATAATGGCCTCCATCATGGCCCCCGACTGAGTGATAAAGCCCACCCGCCCGCGCCTGGGATAGGTCTTGCCAAACGTAGCGTTCAGGCGGACCTCGGGGTTGGTGTTGACCACTCCGAAGCAATTCGGTCCGATCATGCGCATGCCGTATTCCTGCACCACATCGAGAAGTTCTCGTTCACGTTTCTTGCCGGCAGCGCCGACCTCGCTGAAGCCGGCCGAGATGACAACCAGTCCCTTGACGCCCTTTTCGCCGCATTGCCGGGCCACATCGCGCACCTGCTCTCTGGGAACGATAACAATGGCCAGATCCACAGCGTCGGGAACGTCCAGAATGGTGGAATAAGCCTTTATGGAATGTATGACCTGCTTTTTGGGGTTGACCGGGAATACTTTCCCGTTAAACTCCGCCAGCAGTATATTGTGAAGCGTCTCGCGGCCGATTTTCCCTTTGTTCGAAGAAGCACCGATCACCGCGACGGATTTGGGCTTGAAAATCGCATCCAGTTCATGTTTCATAAGTCAATACATTCCAGGGTCTTAATGGTTACTCGCCAGTCCGCGTCGGACGGGTGGAGCACTACCCGCGAATTCCCCGTCGCCATTCCAACATAAGGTAAAACTAAGAAGAATCAACGTCTTCACAGCTCTGATTGTCAAGCGAAACTTCCACCGGCAATCCCAATGCGTCGGAGTCATCGGTCCCGCCGCCGTCAAAAACGCGAGCCGCCCGCTGATAAAGCGAGCGGCTCCTGCATAAGTGCAATTTTGGCGTCGAACAACCGGGACGCCCGGCAATCATTCGGCCTTCTTTTCCTTGTCCTTAAGAACGGCCTGGGCTGCGGCCAGTCGCGCGATAGGAACCCGGTAGGGCGAGCATGAGACGTAGTCAAGGCCGACGGCATGGCAGAACTCGATGGAAGACGGGTCGCCGCCGTGTTCACCGCAAATACCGACTTTGAGATCCGGGCGCACCGCCCGACCTTTATCTTTGCCCATCTTCACCAGTTGCCCCACGCCGACCCTATCAATAGAAACGAACGGATCGTGCGGCAGAATTCCCGTCTCGATATAGTGACGCAGGAACTTGCCCGCATCATCCCGGGAGAAGCCCATGGTCATCTGGGTCAGGTCGTTGGTTCCGAAGCTGAAGAACTCTGCTTCCGCCGCGATCTCATCGGCCGTGAGGGCCGCTCGAGGAATCTCAACCATGGTGCCAACGGCATACCTCATATTTTTCAGCTTGGTCTTGGCGATGACCTCGTTGGCGATGCGCTGGACGATTTCCTTTTGATTCTTGAACTCATTGACGTGACCGACCAGCGGAATCATAATCTCAGGGAAAACCTGCTTCTTGTCCCGGGCCTGTTCGCAGGCCGCCTCCATAATGGCTCGCACCTGCATCTCCGTGATTTCCGGATACACGATTCCCAGCCGGCATCCCCGATGCCCCAGCATAGGGTTGAGTTCTGTAAGCTCATCAATCCGGCGCATGACTTTCTTGAGCACGGCCAGGTTTTCTTCGTAATCGTCGCTCGCTTTGTCGAGCGCCTCTATCTTGACGGCTATTTCTTCCTTCTTCGGGAGGAACTCGTGTAACGGCGGGTCGAGAGTGCGGATGGTCACCGGTAAGCCGCGCATGACGTCAAAAATGGCCTTGAAGTCTTTCTTCTGAAAGTTGAGCAGTTTGCTAAGAGCCATCTGGCGCTCCTCGCTCGAGTCGGCCAGGATCATTTCCTGCACGATCGGAATGCGGTCTTCGGCAAAGAACATGTGCTCCGTGCGGCATAGTCCGATTCCTTCGGCGCCAAACTTCAACGCCTGCGCGGCATCCCGCGGCGTATCGGCATTGGTTCTCACGCGCAACCGCCGCTCGTCATCGGCCCAGGTCATGAATTCTGAAAACTCTCCTGAAAGTTCCGGCTCAATCGCCGGTACCTCGCCCAGAATGATCTCACCGGTGGATCCGTTGAGAGTGACAACCTCACCCTCCTTAATAATCAGCTTGCCCACCTGGAACTGTTTCTTGGCGGCGTTCACGCGGACCATCTCGGCCCCGGATACACAGCTCTTGCCCATACCGCGGGCGACCACGGCGGCATGCGAGGTCATGCCCCCGCGGGCAGTGAGAATGCCGACCGCCGCATTCATACCTTCGATATCATCCGGGTTGGTTTCCTCGCGAACCAGTATGGCCGGCTTTTTGGCGCCATACTTCACGACGTCATCGGCCGTGAAGTACACCCGTCCGGAAGCCGCCCCCGGCGAAGCCGGAAGCCCACTGGCAATCACGTCATACTTGGCGTTGGGGTCAATGCTGGGATGGAGCAACTGGTCTATCTGCTGGGGATCAACCCTGAGAAGCGCCTCTTGCCGGGTTATGAGTTTTTCCTTGACCATGTCTACGGCAATCTTAATGGCCGCCTGGACTGTGCGCTTGCCGTCACGGGTCTGAAGCATGAAGAGTTCGTTCTCCTGGATAGTGAACTCGAAATCCTGGATCTCGCGGTAGTGTTTCTCGAGACGAGTGGTTATCTCCTTCAGCTTCTTGTAAACCGCCGGCATTTCCTTGCCCAACTGAGCGATCGGCTGAGGAGTACGGATTCCGGCCACCACATCCTCGCCCTGGGCGTTGATCAAATACTCCCCGTAAAACTCTTTTTCGCCGGTAGCGGGATTGCGCGTGAAGCCGACTCCCGTGCCGGACGAATTGCCGGTGTTGCCAAAGACCATGGCCTGGACATTGACAGCCGTGCCGAGACCGGAGGGGATATTGTTCAGCCGCCGGTAAGAGATGGCGCGAGGGTTGTTCCAACTGCGAAAGACGGCATCCCGGGCCATGCGCAACTGCACGTAGGGGTCATCCGGGAATGTCTCACCACACTTGCGCTTGATGATCTGCTTGTATTTCTTTACTATCTCTTTGAGGTCGTTGACTTGCAGAGAACTGTCCTGCTTTATCCGCCGCTCTGTTTTCTTCTTATGGATGACGTTCTCGAAAATATCCTTGTCCAGACCCATCACGACATTCCCGAACATGGCGATAAACCGACGGTAGTTGTCCAGGGCAAAGCGATGATTACCGGTTTTCTTGGCCAGACCGCTTACGGTCTCGTCGTTGAGTCCCAAATTCAGGACGGTATCCATCATGCCCGGCATGGAAAACTTCGAGCCCGAGCGCACCGAGAAAAGAAGGGGATTTTCGGTGTCGCCGAACTTCTTAC
>JAOUEU010000119.1 GCA_029858555.1 Candidatus Zixiibacteriota bacterium | reverse complement strand
TCTCCAGAATCGTATCGGAAAAGAGGAACACTTCCTGAGTAGCAAAACCGATCTGCTGCCGCAGTGTCTCGAGGTCCCAGTCATTGATGTCGATGTCGTCGATGAAAATCTGTCCGCGGTCGACCGGGTAGAGCCGGGCCAGCAGTGATACCAGGGTGGTTTTGCCCGAAGCCGTCTGGCCGACAATACCCACCGTTTGACCGGGTTCGATCACCAGGTCGATTCCGTCGAGGACACGGTGGCCGTCGTACTGAAAGTGTAGGTTGCGCAGTTCGATACGGCCGCGGATCTTTTCGCGCGACGGCTGCGCGGCCTCGTTTTTGATCCGGGGTTCCGTGAACAGAATTCGGTTTATTCTCGCCAGCGAGGCAACACCACGCTGGTACAAAGAGAGCACCCACCCCAGGGCTATCACGGGCCACATGAGAACCGCCAGATAGGCAAAGAAGGCCACCATCGTGCCCAGGGAGATGTTTCCGTTGATGACCTCCATGCCGCCGAAGAAGAAAACCATGAGCGTCGACAGTCCGGCGGTCAGCCGCATCAGAGGGAAAAACATGCCGTAGAGCCTGGCCAGGTCCATGTTGAGGCTGATATACTTTTTCGACATCGCGGCAAAATCAGCGGTCTCGCCTTTCTCCTGGCGATAGGCCTTGACCACCCGTATGCCGGCGATATTCTCCTGCGCGGCGGCGGTCAGGGCGGCGAAATGCTCCTGGATTTTCATCGAGCGGCGGTGCATGAGATTACCCACGCGGTTAACGGAAATCGGCAGGACGACCAGGGGGATGGCGGCCATCAGGGTCAGCTTGGGTGAGAGGTAAATCATCACGGAGAAACCGATCGCCAGGTTCACGACGGCATTGGCGATGTACATGACACCGGGACCGATCATCTGGCGGACGGCTTCCAGATCGTTGGTCATCCGCGCCATGACATCACCGGTGCGCGTCTGATGATAGTACACGGGTGACAGCCGGAGGAGGTGCCCGAAGAGGTCTCCCCGAAGATCGAACTCGATGTGACGGGACATCCAGATGATGGTCCGCCGCATCATGAAACGGAAGAAACCGGCCAGAATCGCGGCTGCCAGCATCAGCAAAACATAATGCAGAATCCTGGCTGCCGCGACACCGGCCTCAAGACCGTCAAAAATCAGTTTAACGATAAACGGCAGAACCAGAGCCAAGCCGTTGGCAAAGACAACCGCGACTCCCCCCAGAACGAGATAGTGTCGGTATCTTCTGAGGTACCTGGTAACGGTCGAGAATTGCCTCAAATCCTCTCTGGCGGTATCAAAGTCGGGGGCCATAGTTCAATCAGCACACATAGCGAAGAAGCCTGGTCAAAAGTATTATAACATCAGCAGCGGTTAATAGTTCAGGATATTGCTGAAGAGATGAATGGCCTCGAGGTCCAGCTCGGATATCATCTCCAGAAGGGGCAAGCCACAGAAGATGACCTGGCCATCGCCGATCCTGCTTACCGAGAGGAGCGTCCCCCCCGAGGCCGTCGTGAAGACGCGCTCGGCAGGTGAGACGACGGCCGAGGCCGCCAGCCGGGAGTCGGCGAAGTAGCCCAGCAGATCGGCGGTTTTTATCTCATGAGGCTGGCTCAGTATGCGCGCGTTTTCTATTCTGCAGCTGATCTCGGCCTGCTGCAGGCGCTCGCCGGCCGGCGCCAGTGAAACGGGCAGAAGACCCTGCGGCCAGTCGTCCGGCTGGCCGAATACCACCACGGAACCGCCATACCGCAGGTAATCTTCGAACCTGTCGGTCACTTCTCTAAGAGAAGGATAACGGCGGAAACAACCCGAGCCCATGACGATAACATTGTATGCGTCCAGATCGGCTGTCACAAGCGTCCGGTCTGTCAGGGGACTGAAAGCGGCGTCGGTCAGACGGAGGGCATCCTCCAGAAGGCCGGTGGTATCCGGCATGAAACCCACGCGGATGGTATCGGCGACTTCGCATGAGGCGATGCGCACACGGCCGGTGTCGGCCGCCACCAACCGGTCGTCCATCGACAGCGTGACCGTCTGGTTCTGTATCCCCTGTTCAAAGAGCTTCGAGACCGTAAACGGGATCCTGACAGTTTCGCGGCGGCTGCCCTTATCCAGCGTGAGTTCCTGCCGATAGGCGCCCGCGAACAACCCGCGAGGCGTGGCCAGATTGATTTTGACTTTTCCGGAGAACTCGTACGGTTTGGTGATTATGACCTTCCAGTTCATGGACGATATGACGCGGTCGACATCGAGGGTCGCCACCGGAGGCACAAAGAAGAAGTCGGGGTCAAAGTTGATCTGAATATCGGGTGCTTTCCATAACGGCAGAGTGGTGTACACTTCAAGCGGGATCTGACCGTAGACGATCTCCGCTGAGAATGACAGTGATTCCGGGACCTGCGTCTCCAGACGGCTGCGTTCGATGTCGATAAGATACTCTTTCACGTAAGACTGATGGGGACTGATATTGACCGCGCGCTCATCCAGCACCGTGACCGTAGTATCCCAATGAGGGTGGAATTTGATGTTGGCCAGGCGAACAGCCTGCGGCCCGTTGGCCGACACCGCCGCAATAAACTTAAGCCGCGGGCCGTGCGGGGAATCGCGCAGGATGATCTGTCCTTCCCAGGTAACCCCGGCCGCCTGCAGCGCGGCTCGTTCTGCGCGCGCCAGCAGATCCCTGATAAACTGTTGAAAATCAGTGGCTGTTTCCGTCGCGGCGGCCGACGCCGTCTGTTCACCGAGGAACATCAACTCACGATAGCCGTTGACGATCAAATCGGCGCGATTCCGGCCGACGGATTTGCGTGCAGCGCCGAAATAGCCCACGAACTTTCTGGCTTGCTTCTGAAACGTCGTTTTCATCGGGCCGGTTACGGGCAGCCCCTCAATGATGCCGACCAGCCGAGTAGGGTTTATCCCCGACAGGAAATCCGGTTCCGGCGAGTGCGTTTCCTGGTGCTTTCTGATCAGGGCGTAATGAACCAGCTTCTGAGCATAGGAGTCTTCCCGTCTGTACCAGGGGAAGAAATACGTTACCTCGCTGTTCAGCCTGTCCGCGTAGCGGTTCGAAAGCTCACGGCTGTTGAGAGACACCGTCGGCCTCGAGCCGGCTTCGTCATCGGGGCGATTCAGAAGCCGATAAACCTTGAGTATGTTAAAAACTCTGCGGTCATCGTACGGAAGGTTCATCACGTACTCTTTGAAGACGCCGTCTAACTGCCTATTATTCAGATTGCCGAAAATGATTATATCGGGCCGGCGCTCCCTGAACAAATCCGCCGCCAGGCTGTCGAGCCACAGCGAATCGTCGACGGGCAGCATATAGTTGTGGAGAAACAGTTGTTTATCCGTCAGTTCATGACTTTCCTTGCGGAACTTGTTCTCGGCACTCAGAGAAACCACGTCCACGCGACACCCGTGATAGTCATTGAGGTAATAAATCGTCGGCCAATCGATGCGGGTCGGGTCGTCAAAGAGATATAACACCCGGACATCACACAGGGCATAGTTGGCCATATCGGCGCCCTGCGCCGGAAGCAGCATCACGAGGGCTGCGAGAAACGGCAGGAACGCGGTCACGAAGGCGGACCCGCCGATGCGGCTGCTGTATAACATAACGGAAAATATATCGCTAATTTTATAGATTATGTCAATTTTGAACATCAGCGCGGGAAGTTACGTTTTGAGCAGTTCTTCGTCCTCGATCCGCCAGGCCGGGTCGACAAGACACAGGAAAACCAGATCGTCCTCGCCGGTGTTCTTTATCCATTGACGGGAGCCGGCGGGAATATCAATCGCATCCCCGGGGCCGACCTCGGCCGTTTCATCATCGACATGTATCAGACCACGACCGGCCAAAATAAAGTAGACTTCGTCGGAGCCGAGGCGATGCACATATGAGGATGCCCCGACAGGCAAAGCGGCCCGGGCAAGAGAATAGCGACCGAAGAATTGGTAGTCCCTGAACGGATGCAGGATTTCACGCAGGCGCGTGCCATCACCCGCCACGAATTCGGGGCAGTCGGCGGTTCTTCGAACCAGCATAACCTTTCCTCCGGCAGTGAGCGGATATTCAAACGCAAGCCGCCCCAGGGCGGCTGACCTCAGATAATCTGATTGTTTCTGAGTTTTTCAAAGAGCTTGTCGGCAATGTCGTCGGGCGACTCGCCCTCGACAAGTTCGCCCTTGGGCCGGGACTGCGGCGGCGCCACCTTGACTGTCTTTGTCGTCGAATTCACGCCGATGCCGGAGCCGTCGAGGCCAAGATCGGCAGCGGACCACCGCACGATAGTCTTTTTCTTGGCCGCCATTTTGCCCTTAAGTGACGGCAGGCGCGGCTCGTTTATCTCTTTAACCACCGATATGACCGCCGGGAGGGTCAATTCCACAACATCATACCCGTCCTCGGTGGTGCGGTAGACGACGGCCTTCCCATCTCCGATGGCTTCGACCTTCTTGACGAACAACGCTTGCGGAACATCGAGATTGGCGGCCACGGCGCCGGGCACCTGCGCGGCATCGGAATCAACAGCCTGTTTACCGGCCAGGACGACATCGAAGGCGCCCAGCTTCTTCAGCCCGGCGGCCAGGATTTTGGCCAGAGCCTGCTGGTCAGAATCGTTGAACTGTTCATCGCACAGCAGGTAGGCCTCATCGACGCCCAGGGCCAGACAGTCGCGCAGGGCCGACTCCGTTCGTTCGGTGCCGACCGACATCACAACACACTTGCCGTCTGTTCTCTCCTTGAGCCGCAGCCCCTCCTCGACGGCAAACTCATCGAACGGGTTGACAACTCCCGGACCCTGAGGCAATTCCACCCTGTTGGCTGCAGTATCGACCTTGATGAGGGCGATCTCCGGCACCTGCTTTACCAAGACGACTATGTTCATCAAACCTCCCGGCTCGAATGAGTGTTTCACCAATATTTATGGTCGAATATGTCATACCGGGCCGGAAATGTCAAGTGGGCGGCGGCCAACCCTGCCGAATGCGGGACAAAAAAAGCCCGCCGGCGGCGGGCTTTATACATAAACGTTGCCATTCACAGATGAAGTCTATTTCTTTTTCTTCTTAGCAACTTTTTTCTTGGCGACCTTTTTCTTCGCGGCTTTTTTCTTCTTAGGGGCAGCTTTCTTTCTGGCCGCCGCTTTCCTTTTCGGAGCCGCTTTTTTCTTGGCCGCAACTTTCTTTTTGGCGGCTTTTCTGACCGCCGGTTTTCTCAGGCGCAACGCCCGCGCCTTCGACTTCACCGACGATTCACTGCGGCGAAGCGCCTTGGCGATCTTCGAAGCCGGCATGGTCTTGTACATCAGTCTCAGCTTGGCGACCTCGGGCGCCGACCACGCCTTCGCTCCTTTCCGCACGGCAACCATCTTGGCCGCCTTCCTGGCAACCTTCTTACGCGTAACCTTTTTCTTCGTAGCCTTGCGCATCGAACTCTCCTTTGAACAGGTTAACGGTTCGTTCAGTTGTTTGTTTAGTTCAGTTAATTTCCATCAGCACTGAGTTCATCATTCATAAGGCAATCAGCACACGCCATGCTCCAATAATGATGTTGAAAAATCATTGTCAATAAAAAAAACTTGTAAATCGCGTCGACGGGCCGCGCGGTGTCAAGGCTCGCTCGAACAGCGCACCTGCTCTGTCGAACCTGTGGCGGATGCATCGACAACAGATGCGGAAATGATGTCGGGTGGATGACTCAGGAGGCCGATGGATTTATTTTGTTCAAGGCCTCGGCGGCAGCCTTCTGTTCCGCTTCCTTCTTGGAATAGCCGGAGCCCACTCCGTATTTCTCGCTGCCGATGTAAACCTCGACGTTGAACACTTTGCGGTGATCCGGTCCTTCCTCGGAGGCGACGGTGTAATGGGGCATGCCGTCGCCGCGACTCTGAATGTATTCGAGCAACTCGCCTTTGAAATTACGCTGGGACTCATCGGTAATGATGTCCCTTTTGTGCGCGTAGATCAGCCGAAAGACGACGTCGCGCGCGGCATCGACCCCCCCGTCCAGGAACACGGCTCCGATGACCGACTCGAAGGCATCGGCGATAATAGAGGGACGCTGCCGCCCTCCGGAGCGATCTTCTTCCTCGGACAGCCGGATGAAGTTGTTCAGCCTGATTTTTCTGCCGATAGAAGCCAGAGTGGTTTCGTTGACCAGGAGGGCTTTCTTCTTGGTCAGTTCCCCTTCCCTGGCCTCGGGATGATCGCGATAAAGAAGTTCGGCGATCACCAGACCCAACACCGAGTCGCCGAGAAACTCAAGGCGTTCGTTGGACTTTTGCCCCCGGTTGTCCTGATGACTGAAGGACCGGTGTGACAGACATAAATGCAGAAGATTTTCTTTGACGAAGCGATAACCGATCAGAATCTGAAACTCGTCGAGGTCGGGATTATACTCCGCGCTTTCAACCGACCTGAAATATGCTCTGATTCTCCCGAAAAAACCCATCTACGATGCACTATTAACCTGGCCTACCACCAGCGATACGTTGTGACCTCCGAACCCAAAGGAGTTCGACAGAGCGTAAGTGGTATTCCATTCTCTTTTTTTATGGGGTACATAGTCAAGATCGCACTCCTCATCCGGCCGGTCAAGGTTGATCGTGGGATGCACGACTTTTTCCTGAAGGGACTTCAGAGTGGCTGCCAGTTCGATGGCGCCGGCCGACCCGAGAATATGCCCGATCATTGATTTTGTCGAGTTACAGGGAATCTGGTAGGCACGATCCCCAAATACTTCCTTTATGGCCTTCGTCTCCGCGATATCCCCAAGAGGCGTGGAGGTCCCGTGAGTGTTAATATAATTGATCTGAGCGGGCGTGAGACCGGCGTCTTTGATGGCCAGTTCCATGGCCCGGCGCGCCCCGCGCCCGTCCGGATGGGGAGCTGTCATATGGTGGGCATCGGCGCTCATGCCCGAACCCAGGACCTCTCCGTAAATTGTAGCCCCCCGGGATACGGCGTAGTCATACTCCTCCAGCACCAGTATGGCCGAGCCCTCGCCCATCACGAAGCCGTCTCGATCCTTATCGAATGGCCGTGACGCCTTTTCGGGCTCGTGGTTGCGCGTCGAAATGGCCCGCGCCTGACAGAACCCGGCCAGGGCGCTGGGGGTAATGGTCGCCTCGGCGCCGCCGCTTATCATTATATCGGCTTCACCTCGCTGGATGATTCGGAAGGCGTCCGAGATGGCGTTCGCCGACGATGAGCACGCCGACACGGTGGCGTAGTTGGGACCCCGGAATCCATGGCGGATAGAGACCAACCCGGCGCACATGTCAATAATCATCATGGGAATAAAGAACGGCGAGACTTTCGTCGGGCCGGACGTGGTCAGCAGCCCATGTTGTTTCTCGAACGTGGAAATGCCTCCAATCCCGGACCCGATGACAACACCACAACGATCGAGATCGACCGCGTCCAGATCGAGTCGCGAGTCCTGGAGAGCCTGCTCGGTGGCGACGATGGCGTACTGCTCCGACAGATCCATGCGCCGCACCTCTTTCTTGTCGATGTACAGGGACGGGTCAAAGTCCTTCACCTCCGCCACTATCTGAGCGGTAAAGGCCGAGGCGTCGAACCGCGTTACCGGGCCTACACCGGACCTACCCTCCAGCAGCGAATTCCAGAATTCACCGAGGGTATTCCCGACGGGAGAGATCACTCCCATACCGGTAACGACGACCCTTCTTTTCATGTTGTCCAACGCAAATCAACTTTCTTTGCTGGCATGGTCGACGATATAATTGATAGCGTCGGTGACGGTGGCGATTTTCTCGGCATCCTCGTCAGGAATTTCGATGGAGAATTCCTCTTCCAATGCCATCACCAGTTCCACCGTGTCGAGCGAGTCAGCTCCCAGGTCTTCAACAAATTTGGCGTTTTCCGTGACCTGACCGGCCTCGACGCCGAGCTGCTCAACGATGATTTCCTTGACTCTCTGTTCGACTGACATGTTTGAACTCCTTTATGCTTTCATTTCGTTGTTTTCTACATTGACAGACCGCCGTCGATGGCGATAACCTGCCCCGTTATGTAGGCCGCCTGATCCGAGGCCAGAAAGAGCACCGCCGAAGCGACCTCTTTCGGAGCACCGGGACGCTTGAGTGGTATGCCCGAGAGCAGACCCTCCCTGGTAGCTTCAGACAGGGCCCGGGTCATATCGGTGTCGATAAAGCCGGGAGCCACGGCATTGACGGTTACCCCTCGCGACGCCAGTTCTTTGGCGGCTGTTTTGGTCAGGCCGATCAGCCCCGCCTTGGAGGCGGAATAGTTGGCCTGTCCGACGTTGCCGGTCAACCCCACAACGGAACTAATATTAATGATACGACCGTATCTCTGTTTCATCATCAGCCTGGCCGCAGTTTTCGTGACAAGAAAAGCACCTTTCAGATTGGTGTCAAGTACCTGATCCCAATCTTTTTCGTCCATGCGGACCATAAGAGTATCGCGCGCAATACCGGCATTGTTGACCAGGATATCGACCCGCCCGAACTTTTCCACGGCGCGGGCAAAGAGGTTTTCGATATCCTCGATGCTGACCACGTTGGCGCTCAGGCCGATCGCCCTGGGACCGATCTCGGCGGCGGTTTTTTCGACCGCACCCTGGTCAAGGTCGCAGACCACGACGTTGGCGTTCAGCGCCGCAAATTCTTCGGCGATAGCACGGCCGATCCCCCTCTGGGAACCGGTAACAATAACCGTCCTGTCGGTGAAATCCATTTGCTCTCCTCTTATGAAACAGACACTTCCCTGAACTGGTCGATATCGGCCAAAGTATCCAGTAGAACCATCTTTTCGGGCCGCATATCCCTTTTGGCCAGACCGCTAAGCACCTTGCCGGGGCCGATCTCCAGTACCGTGGTCACGCCGCTCTCGCGCAGCAGGCTCATCGTCTGCGCCCACTTGACCGGGGCCGTAATCTGAGCCACCAGCAACCGCCGAATATCTTCGCCCCGGGTCACCGCGGTGGCGGTCACGTTGGGCACAACGGGACACGAGGGATCGTTGATCTTGATATCGTTCAGATAATCCTGAAGACCATCACGGGCCGATTCCATCAGGGGTGAATGGAAAGCTCCGCCCACCTCCAGCATCAGCGCCCTTTTGGCGCCGGCCATTTTGGCCTGTGCCATCGCCGCCTCCACACCGGCCACTGTCCCGGACACGGCTATCTGGGTGTCGGAGTTGTAGTTGGCGGGGACGACGACACCGGCGGCAGCGGCCTTCCGGCACACTTGTTCAATCTGCGCCTCGTCGAGACCGATTATGGCGGCCATGGTTCCGGGCCTCTGTCGGCACGCCCGTTCCATCAGGTCGGCTCGTTTCACGACGGCGCGGACGGCATCCTCGAACGAGAGTGCCCCCGTAACGGCGAGGGCGGCATACTCGCCCAGGGAGTGACCGGCGGCGAAGTCAAACAGCGGCAGATCGCGGTCAAGCACCACCAGGACCGCCAGCGAATGCAGAAGAATGGCCGGCTGGGTGAAACGGGTCTGT